>NZ_BAAAUT010000040.1:0-74074 GCF_039534085.1 Planomonospora alba | reverse complement strand
GCTACCGCCTTCTGCAGGTCCGTCGTGACCTGGGCCATCAGGATGAAAAAGCCTCCCGCTTGATGTGCTGGAACGACAGGCGCAAGGCCTCGTCGGCGCCGCGCGTCAGCAGAAGGGAATCGGGATCGATGCCGAAGAACGCGGCGACCTTGATCTTCACCTCACTCTGATCGAGGGCCGGATATCTCCTCCAATCGAGGTCGATCAGCTTGCCGACCACCTCGTGCTTGAAGCCGTCCGGCCACTCGAAGGGGGCCTCGGTGAGGTCTACGCCGTTTCGTGGAACCTCATACCGCATGGGGGACCCCCATGTTCCTCTCCCATCTCAGATAGATAGTGAGGACCTGGACGCAGAAGACGAGCCGTGCCGTCAGGAGGGTCGACCAGATCACAATCAATGTGAGGCCGCCTGCGAAGTGGAACACGAGCATGGCCGGCAGGGCGATCCCGAACATCGAGATCATCAGCGGACGCATGGCCGCAGACGGGGTGGTGAGGACTTTGAGGGCCGCAGAGGCGAAGCCGGCCAGCGGCTCCATGAGGAGCTGCACGCCGGAGATCCGTATGGCCGCCATCGCGCCACCGGATGGTCGTTCGATGCCGATGGCGTATGCGATCAATTGTGGCGCCACAATGAATGTGATCCCCAGAAGCGTCATCACCGCTGAGACCATGGTGATGAACAGCCTCATATGAGAACGGGGATCGGCATCCGGCCCTCGGGCGGCCTTCGTGAGTTTCCCGGCCACCAGGCCGTACTGCTTCAACGGGACCACGATGGTCCGTATGACGCTGATCAGAACAGCCGTGATGGCTGCCGCCTCCGGGGAGACGCGAGAGGCGAGTGCCGTCACCACCGCGAAGGAGCTCATCATGATGAGACCGTCACTCGCGCCCGCCACCGCCGAGAGCATGGTTCTCAGATGCGCGGCCGGTTGGGAGAAGAACTCCGGGGCGCCGTTCTTCAGCGCTTGGACCAGGTCTTTCCCCACGGGACCGAGGCGGACCCACTGACGGATCACCGTGAGGATGTCAATGATCACGCAGAAGGCGCCGATGACGATGAGGGCGCTCACCGCGTCCAGGCCGAACCAAGGGAGGACCAGCGCGGAGAGGAAGGTCAGGATGAAGTTCTCGAGCGTCGTCCGCAGGTTCGCACCTTCTCTTCCCCGAACGATGAGGAGTCCTGAGATCAGGTTCTCGACCGGGATCAGAAGCAGTGACGGAACGCGCGACCAGTACGCTGCGGATGTGAGACCGTTCTCGTCGAGGAGCGATATCGCAAGACCTGCGAACGCCACACCGGTGGCGAGCACGAGGGTCGAAGCGACCGCGACGGCGGCCATCGAGCGGACGATGCCCGTCTCCTCCGGCAGAAGGCCGGAGCGGGTGGCCTTGCCGGCCAATCGCTGAACGACGATCACGTTCAGGCCGACGCCGAGCATCATGACCGCGAGCGTGATGGTCAGGGAGGTCCCGTATGCGGAGGCGACATCGGTCGGATAGTCTCTGACGGCGGTGAAGAACACCAGCCCTTTGGCGCCGCCCAGAAACACCGCCAGAGCCAGCTTGGTCCCTGAGGACGCGAACGCCCGAGCCGGACCGGTCTTGTCCGTGTTCATCTGCACAGGAAGTCGAGACCGCTCAGAGGCTCGGTTGCAACGCCTCTCTCCTGCCGATCTCGTTGATCTCCTGAAGGGTCATCCCGAGCTCGTTCATGAGGAACTGGACTATGACCCAGTGCGGGGCGGTCCGCTCTGTGAACTCACCGAAGTGCGAGACGTACTTCGGGAGCCATTCAAGAAACTTCTTCACGGATGTCCCCTTGCCCATTATGTTCGCATACCCATTCAATCCTATCGACTCGTGGTGGATGAACCGTCTGCCGGAGCGAGACGAGCACAGTTGCTGGTAGAACTTCGTCTGGAGAATCATCTCGTGCCAGATCTCGTCGACTTCTTTGGTCAACGGGATGAAGACGCCGTCGCTCATGGAGGCGATGTAGAGGAATTTCAAGCACTCCTCGATCTGGATCTCGAGCTCCTGGGGGGAGCGCTCGGGGAAATCCTCGGCGAACAGTTCTCGCATCCTCGGGGTGAGGAAGCCGTCAAGGTCAACGCTCATCTGATGCTCCGTGGTCGGAATGCCGAGCCGGTGGATGCCATGAGGTTTTCCCCACCGGCTCGAAGCGGATCATGAAGGATGGCTTCCGGAAGTTCGGGGCACTTCACTTCGGCGCAGCAGCTGTGCGCGTACTGCGCGAGCGTCTCGAAGTGCTGCTCCTCGATCACCTTCTGCAGGTCGGCAAGGCTCATTCCAGCTCCTCTCGAATCGTTCCCGACTCGATTACGGATTGTCGCAATAATCCTTGATCACTGCGATTGGAGCCGAATTTACAAAATCTCCTGTCCCCGAGGAAGGCCATGGGTAATGTGACGTCGATCACACTTCCGGTGGGATGCGTCCGGTCGGTGCCGCATGCGTGGGCCGACCGGAAGCGGACCGCCGCGTCGCCGATGACGTCGGCTCCGTCGGCTCCGCCGGCGCGGCGAGGCGGACGACCTCCGGATTCCGCGGAGGCCCGCTCAAGTGCGCGCCTCGCCCGCGCGGGTCAGGACCCGTCCCCGCCGTCGTCCGCCACGGGCAGCTCCCCGTCCAGCGCCGCCTGGACGATCGAGGCGCGCAGCGCCTCGCAGGCGGGGAAGCAGCCGCCGTTCGGGCCCCCGCCCGCGGCGGCGGCCCGCCGTTCCAGGCAGGCCGCCATGGCCTCGGCGCTCCACTGGATGCTGGTCTGCTGCCAGCTGGCCTTGCGCGCCTGGACGGCGGCGCCGCACGCGCGGCAGCGCACGGGGCGCATCGGCTCGCCGTCCAGCAGGCGCTCGTCGGGACGGGCGGTCATGCCGCCCCGCCCGGGGAGACCTCGCCCGGGGAGACCGCGTCCCGGGAGACCGTTCCGGGGGAGGCCCCGCCCGCGGCCGCGGCGGCCCGGCGGGCGAGGTTCTCCTCGACCTCCTTCTTCCACGCCTCGACCGGCCGGGTGGTGTCCAGCTCGAACTCGAAGCGCTCCACCATCTCCGGCCTGACGTCGGCCGCGTCGACGTAGAACTGCTCGTACCAGCGGCGCAGCTGGTAGACGGGCCCGTCCTCCTCGCACAGCAGCGGGTTGTCGATGCGGGTCTTGTTCTTCCAGATCCGCACGTCCTGCTCGAAGCCCCTGAGGATGAAGTCGCTCAGCCGCGCGGCCATCTCCTCGGCCCCGGCCGCGCCGAGCCGCTCGTCGCGCTCCACGATGATGCCGGACTGCAGCACGAACGAGTTCGCGTCGACCGGGTAGTGGCAGTTGATCAGGACGCAGTCGAGGTCCATGCCCTCGTAGTGGTACGTCAGGTCGTCGATCATGAAGGACGGCCCGTGGTAGGTCGCCACCGAGGTGTTGCCGAGCATGCCCGGCCGGCCCTTCTTCGACGGCGGCCGGGCGTCCGGCCGGCTCAGCCCTTTCATGATCTGGGTGGCGGTGTGCCCCTCGAAGACGTTCTTGAAGTACGTCGGGAACGAATAGTGCACGTAGAAGAAGTGCGCCATGTCGACGACGTTGTCCACGACCTCGCGGCAGTTGGTGTGGACGACGGTCTCGTTCCAGCGCCAGTCGGTCCAGCCGTCGCTCGCCGCGCCCTCGATGCGGGGGATCGCCACGCCGTCCGGGGGAGGGTTGCCCTCCGGGTCGTTCCAGACGAACAGCAAGCCGTCCTGGTCCAGCGTGGTCCACGCGGCGGTGCGGGCGCGCAGCGGGACCCGGCGCGCGTAGGGGATCTTCTTGCACCGGCCGTCGCCGCCCCAGCGCCAGTCGTGGAACGGGCAGGCGATCTCGTCGCCCTTGACCGTGCCCTGCGACAGGTCGCCGCCCATGTGCCGGCAGTAGGCGTCGAGCACGTTCAGCCTGCCGTCGCCGCTCTGGAAGACCACGAGCTTCGACCCGAAGGCGTGGACGGTGTGCGGCCTGCCGTCCCTGAACCTCTCCGACAGGCCCAGGCAGTGCCACCCCCGGGCGAAGCGGGCGGGCACGGCACCGGTCTCGATGGTGCGGACGCCGTCGTGCCCGGTATCGGTCGTCGTCACTGGCCCGTCCCCTCTCCGGCGCGTGTTCTCCGTGACGGAACGGTAGGGCGGCGGACCCGCCGCCGGGTCCGGCAGTCCCGGTGGGCGGGATGCCCGCGCCGGTCCGCGGCCGGGGCGGCGCACCATCGTGGTCGGCACCGGCCGCACGAGTGGACGCTGGAGAGCGCATGAGCAACGAGGTCCTGGAGAGGGTGCGCCCGCTGCTGCCGGGCATCGCGGAGCGCGCCCGGTCGGCCGACGAGGACCGCAGGATCCCGGCGCGCACGGTCCGGGAGCTCGCCGGGGCCGGGGTCTTCCGCATGTTCCAGCCCAAGCGGTACGGCGGGGCGGAGGGCGACCCGGTGGAGTTCTACGAGGTCGTCCGGGCCGTCTCCGGCGTGTGCGGCTCCACCGGCTGGGTCACCGCCCTGCTCGGCGTGCACCAGTGGCAGGTCGGCATGTTCGCCGAGACCGCGCAGGACGAGGTCTGGGGCGCGGACCCGGGCACGCTGATCTCCTCGTCGTACGCCCCGATGGGGCGGCTGACCCCGGTGGAGGGCGGCTACGAGATGACCGGCCGGTGGAGCTTCTCCTCCGGCTGCGACCACGCCTCCTGGGCCGTGCTGGGCGCGACGCTGGTCGGCGCGGAGGGGCGGCCGGTCGACTTCCTGAGCGTGCTGGTCCCGCGGGCCGACTACCGGATCGAGGACGTCTGGGACGTGATCGGCCTGCGCGGCACCGGGAGCAACGACGTCGTCGTCGAGCGGGCCTTCGTCCCGGAGCACCGGGTGATGCGCAACTACGACCAGTCGCGGTTGCGCGGCCCCGGCCAGAAGGTGAACACCGGCCCGCTGTACCGCATGCCGTTCGCGACGCTGTTCACCTCCGCGATCACCGCTCCGGTGATCGGCATGGTGGAGGGCTGCCACCGCGCCTACCTCGCCGCGATGCGCGACCGGGTACGGCTCAGCCTCGGCGGCGGCCGGTTCGCCGAGGACCGGTTCGCGCAGGTCGCGGTGGCGCGGGCCGCCTCGGAGATCGACGCCGCGGTCCTGCAGACGGACCGGAACGTGCGCGAGGTGTACGGGCACGCCGTGCGGGGCGAGCCGATCCCGATGGAGCTGCGGCTGCGCGTCCGCCGGGACCAGGTCCGCGGCACCGAGCGGGCGCTGGAGGCCATCGACATCCTGTTCAAGACCGCCGGGGGCAACTCGCTGCGGCGCGGCAACCCCATCGAGCGCGCCTGGCGCGACGCCCACGCCGGCAGCGTGCACGTGGCCAACGACGTCGAGCGGGCCCTGGCGCTCTACGGCAGGAGCGCCTTCGGCCTGCGTGTCGAGGACGACCTCATCTGACGCCCTGCGCCCCCGGGGCGTCCCACTCACCGGTATCGGCGCTTGGCGAGCCCGGACCGGCCGGTGTGTATTGTCTTGTCCGCACCGCAGACACCTCCGGGGGACACCGTGCCGAGGATCGCCGAAGCCAGGCCGCCGGCCGAGCCCAGCTCACCCGAGCAGCACGCCCGCCAGTCGCGCATCCTGCGCGCCGCCGCGCACATGGGTGCGGAGAAGGGGCTCGAACGCGTGCAGATGCACGAGGTGGCGAGGGCGGCCGGTGTCGCGATCGGCACGCTGTACCGCTACTTCCCCTCCAAGACCCACCTGTTCACGGCCGTCATGGCCGACCTGATCGACCGGTTCGACGAGAGCCTCCCGGAGCCCCGGCCCGGCACGAGCCCCGAGGACGCGGTGGGCGACGTGCTGGTGAGCGCCAGCCGCCGGCTGCTGCGCAATCCCGCGCTGGCGACCGCGATGCTCCAGTCGGCGAACGCGGCCGGCGCCACCGCGGTCGCCGACGCCGTCCGGATCGACACCACCTTCCGCGGCATCATCCTGCGGGTCCTCGGCATCGGCGAGCCGACCGAGCAGGACGTCACCCTGGTCCGGCTCCTGCTGCAGTGCTGGTACGGCGTGCTGCAGTCCAGCCTCAACGGGCGGGCCTCCCTCGCCGGCACGGAGGGCGACATCCGGCTCGCCTGCCGCCTCCTGCTCGCCCCGCGCTCGAACGCCGCCCGGAGCTGACCGGGCCGGGGAGCCCCGGAAGAGGGCGCGGAGGACCTCTCTGGAGGGAGCCTCACCTTCCTCTTACACTTCCGCCCATGGGACGCATCGACACGGGCCGGTCGGCCGCCGCCCCGACGGCCGTGGTGACGGGCGGCAACCGGGGCATCGGATACGCCGTCGCCGCGCGGCTGCTCGCGCACGGGCACGACGTGGTGCTGGTGGCGCGCGACCGGGAGCGCGGCGAGGTCGCGCGGGCGTCCCTCGCGGCCCCCGGGACGGGCACGGTGCGTCTCGTCGTGGGGGACCTGTCCACCGTCCCGGCGGCGCGCGCGACCGCCGAGGCGCTCCGCGGGACGTGCCCGCGCATCGACGTGCTGGTCCACAACGCCGGCCTGTGGCCGAGCGTCCGCGAGGTGGACGAGGACGGGCTGGAGCGGTCGTTCGTCGTCAACCATCTCGCGCCGTTCGTGCTCAACCACGTGCTGGAGCCGCTGCTGACCGCGGCCCGTGCCAGGGTCGTGCAGGTCAGCGCCGGCCTTTACCTGCGGGGGCAGGCCGACCCGGAGCGCACCCCCCGCGGCCTGGACTTCCACCCGGTGCGCACCTACGCCGACACCAAGCTCTGCAACCTGCTGCTGGTGCCGCGTTTCGCCGAGCGCTGGAAGGACGCGGGGGTGACCGTCAACGCGGTGCACCCCGGGGTCATCCGCACCGGGCTGGGCGACCGGCGCGGACCGGTGGGCCTGCTGATCAAGGCCGCGAAGCTGCTCTGGAAGAGCCCGGCGACCGGGGCCCGGCCCGTCGCCAGGCTGGCCCTGTCCGAGGAGGTCGCCGGGGTGACGGGACGCTACTTCCACCTGGAGCGGGAGCAGCCGCTCGCCCCGGTCGCCACCGACGCCGCGCTCGCCCGGCGGCTCTGGGACCAGGCGATGGAGCTGACCGGTCTCGCCCCGTCGCCGCCCCCGGCGGCCCCCCCGCGGTCCGCGGCCGGGAGGCTCAGTCCTTGAAGTAGACCAGCCGGTGGCTGGAGGCCAGCAGGGTGCCGCCGCGCCCCCGCAGGCGGGCCGTCTGGTCGAAGTAGCCGCGTGAGAAGCGGTGGGCGCGCGCGGTGCCCAGGAGATAGTCCTCGCCGTGGGCCGCGAGCTCCCCGGCGTCGGCGTGGAAGTACACGGTGAGGGAGACGGTGCCGGCCGCCACGTAGCGGGCGCGCTCCGTGGCGGTGCTGGTCGTCGGCGCGCTGGAGGGCGCGCTGGTGCTGGCCCAGGCCCGGCGCAGCTCGGCCCCCCTCGACGCGGTGGTCGGCGAACTGGACGCGCTGTGCCGGTCGGTGGTGGGGGCCGCGCCGGGCGGGTGACCCTCCCGCGGCCCGCCGGGGGCGGTGCGGGCCGTGTCCCGGCCGCTCCGGGGGTCCGGGCCGTGTCCCGGCCGGTCCGGGAAATACGGGCCGGTGATCTCCACGGCGGGGCCGGCCGGGGCTAGAATCACCGGCGTGACTTGGCGACATTAAACCCACAGCAGAGGTCGGCGCGGGGCGCGCTGCCGCGGACCTCCGGGAGCACCGAGCTTCCGGACGTCCGAACCGCCCCCAAGGAAAGACCTCATGACCGTTTCCTCACGCACGCCCGGCACGCGTGCGAGGCGGCTGACCGCCGCCGTCCACGTCTACACGTTCCTCGACGACTTCATCCTGCTCTACCCGGTGTACGCGCTGCTGTTCGCCGACACCGGCCTGTCCGTCGCCGAGATCTCCTCTTTGTTCGTCATCTGGTCGCTGACCGGCATCCTGCTGGAGGTCCCCTCCGGCGTGTGGGCCGACGCGGTCTCCCGGCGGACCCTGCTGATCCTGGCGCCGCTCCCGGCGGCCGCGGGCTTCGCCCTGTGGGTGGTCGCCCCCTCCTACTGGTCGTTCGCCCTCGGGTTCGTCCTGTGGGGCGTGCGGGGCGCGCTCGTCTCGGGTGCCTTCGAGGCGCTGGTGTACGAGGAGCTCGACCGGCTGGGCGAGGCCCGGCGCTACGCCCGCCTCATCGGCCGCGCGGAGGTGGCCGGCATGTGCGCGGTGGCGCTGGCCACCGCCGCCGCGAGCCCGGTGCTCGCCGCCGGCGGCTATCCGGCGCTGGGCGCGGCCAGCGTCCTCGCCTGCCTGCTGTGCGCGGCCGCCGGGGCGCTGTTCCCCGAGCACCGCGCACCGCGCCCGCCCGCCGGGACCGGCGGCAGGGGAGGCCCCGGCGGCGCCGGGGCGCCCGGGGACGCGGACGCCCCGGACGGCTGGCGCGGGTACGCCGCGATCCTGCGCTCCGGGCTCGCCGAGGTCCGGGGGGACCGCTCCGTACGGCGCACGCTCCTGCTCGTCCCCGCCACGGCGGCGATCTGGGGCGCGCTGGAGGAGTACGTCGCCCTGCTCGCCCGGGAGACCGGCGCCGCCGAGCGGGCGGTACCCCTGTGGGTGCTGCTCGTCTGGACGGGAGTGGCGGCCGGCGGCCTGCTGGCCGGGACCGGACGGCGGCTGGGCTCCGGTGCCTTCGCGGGCGTGCTCGGGCTCGGCGCGCTCGCCCTGGCCGGCGGGGCGCTGAGCGGGCGGACCGCCGGGCTCGCCGCGGTCGCGGCGGCCTTCTGCGGCTTCCAGCTGGCGAGCCTGGTGGCGGACGCGCGGCTCCAGGAGGCGATCACCGGGCCGAGCCGGGCGACGGTCACCTCGCTGGCGAACCTCGGCACGGGGCTGGCGACCGCCGGAGTCTACGGCGGTTACGCGGCCCTGTCCGCGTTCGCCGGGCACGGCGCGGTCTTCGCGCTGGCCGCCCTGCCGTACGGGCTCCTCGCGCTCGCCCTGCGCCGCGGCGCGTAAGGACGGGGCGCGGGCCCGGGGATCACCCCTGCGGCGCGCCCGTGGCATCGAGCCGGGCCACGCCGTGGGCGGCGAAGGTCTCGTACGGCCCGCGCCCGCTGAAGTACGGCGTGAGCTGCGCGTCGAGCTCCTCGACGGAGAAGACGCCACCGGCGGCGGTGAACTTCCGCTCGACCGTCGCCGGGGCGAGGAGCGCGACCATGTCGCCGTAGACGACGAACACCTGGCCGTTGATCCCGTCGGCGGCCGGGGAGGCGAGGTAGCTCACGAAGGTCGCCACCCGCTCCGGGGCGAGGACGTCCAGTCCGCCCTCGGAGCGGGCGGCGGCCTCGCCGAACACGCCCGCCGTCATGCCGGTGCGGGCCCGCGGGCAGATCGCGTTGGCGCGCACGCCGTACCGGGACAGGCCCTGGGCGGTGGACAGGGTCAGCGCGGTGATGCCGGCCTTGGCGGCCGAGTAGTTGGGCTGGCCGGGGGAGCCGAAGAGGAACGCCTCGGAGGAGGTGTTGACGACGCGGCCGTAGACCGGCCCGCCGGCGGCCTTGCTCGCCGCGCGCCAGTACGCGGCCGCCGCGCGGGAGAGCGCGGCGTGGCCCTTGAGGTGGACGCGGATGACGTCGTCCCAGTCGGACTCGGTGAGGTTGAACAGCATCCTGTCGCGGAGCACGCCCGCGTTGTTGACCACGATGTCCAGCCCGCCGAAGGCCTCCACGGCGGTCCGCACCAGACGTTCGCCCGTGGACCAGTCGCCGGCGTCGCCGGTCACCGCCACGGCCCTGCGGCCGAGCGCCTCGATCTCGGCGACGACGTCGTGCGCCGTCCGGTCCACGTCGTTGACGACGACGTCGGCGCCGCGCCCGGCGAGGGCCAGCGCCTCGCTGCGGCCCAGTCCGGCGCCCGCGCCGGTGACGACGGCGGTCCTGCCCTCCAGGGTGGTGCTCGCGCTCATGTCCATGGCTCCTGTCGCGCTGCGGGCTCTGTCACGGTGGAGGAAAGCTAATGCGGATCCCGGCCCCGGCCGGGGGCCGAGTCCCACTGAGTGGGGCGGGGGAGGCGGTCAGGCGTGGGCGGGCTGCTCGTGCTGGGCGTGGGCGGGGGATTCGAGCTGCAGGGTGGCGTGGTGCAGGTCGAAGCGCTCGGCCAGGCGCTCCTGCAGGACGTCCAGCAGCTGCGGGGCGTGGCCGTCGGTGAAGCACTCGTCGTCGATGACGACGTGCGCGCTCAGCGCCGCCAGGCCGGAGGTGACGGTCCAGGCGTGCAGGTCGTGCACCGCGTGCACGTGCGGCACCGCCAGCAGGTGCGCGCGGACCTCCTGGAGGTCCAGGTGGGCGGGGGTGGCCTCCAGCAGCACGTCGACCGCGGCGCGCAGCAGCTTCAGCGCCCGCGGCACGATGAGCAGCCCGATCAGCACGGCCACGACGGCGTCGGCGCGGGTGAAGCCGGTCAGGTGCGCCACGAGCGCGGCGGCGATGACGCCCACGGAGGTCAGTGCGTCGGTGACCACCTCCAGGAAGGCGCCGCGCAGGTTGAGGCTGTCACCCTGCACACCGAACAGCACCAGCATCGACGCCAGGTTGCCGAGCAGGCCGATGACGCCGAAGACCAGCATGGATCCGGTGGCCAGGTGCGGGGGAGCGGGGGAGGCCAGGCGGACGGCCGCCTCGTACAGCACGTACGCCCCGAGGCCGAACAGCACGGCGGCGTTGAGGGCGGCGGCCAGGATCTCGGCGCGGGCCAGGCCGAAGGTGCGCTTGGCGGTGGCCGGGCGGGCGGCCAGCAGGGCGGCCACCAGGGCCAGGGCGATGCCGGCGCTGTCGGTGAGCATGTGCCCGGCGTCCGCCAGCAGCGCGATGCTGCCCGAGGCCAGCGCCCCGGCCACCTGCACGAGCATGACGGTGCCGGTGATGGCCAGCACGCCGACCAGGCGGCCGCGGTGCCGGCCGGTCGCGGTCAACCGGCCGTGACCGTGGCCGTGTGCGTGGTTGCTGCCCACAGCGGGTTCTCCTTCGCGTGACGAGGGTCTTGTCGGGTGATCGCCCCAGGGACGACCGCCCCAGGGACGACCGCCTCAGGGGCGGTCGGCGGGTTCGGTGCGCGGCAGGCGGCCCAGGCCGGGGACGAACCGGCCCACCCGGGCGGCGTACCCCCGGTAGGCAGAACCGTGCACGCTGCGCAGGTAGGGCTCCTCCACGGCGCGTACCTGCACCTGGACGGCGGCGACCAGCACGGCCAGAGCGCCCAGCGCCACCGGGTTGGGCACCATCAGCGCCAGCCCGGCGCTGGTGGTGATCATGGCGGTGAAGATCGGGTTGCGGGCGAGGGCGAACGGCCCGCCGGTGACCAGGGCGGTGCGCTCGCCGGCGTCCACGCCGATGCGCCAGGAGGCGCCCATGGACAGTTGCGCGGCCAGCGTGGCAGCGGTACCGATCAGGGCGAGCACCAGCCCGGCGGCCCGCACCGGCGCGTGGTCGAGCACGCCCAGCGGCGCCAGACCGGCCAGCGCGGCGACCGGTCCCGCCAGGCCGAGGACGAGCGCGGCGACGAAAGCGGTCTTGGCCCACCAGGACAGTGATCCGGCCGGGCCGGCGTCCAGGCGCAGGCCGGTGTCGCCGGTACGGCGCCACTGCGCGAACGTGCGCCAGCCGAACGCCAGGGCCAGGCCGGTCAGGTACAGCGCGAGCGCGGCGACGGCCATGATCAGTCCTTTCCCGTGGTGCGGCAGCAGTCGCCGCCCGCGCCGGCGCAGGCCGGGGCCGCCGGGGCGGGCGCGGCGGCGGGCGCGCAGCAGGCGTCCCCGCGCCAGGCCTCACGGCCCTCCTTGACCGCCGCGGCGGCGATGACCAGGGCGGCGACGGGGTCGGCCCACGCCCAGCCCAGCAGGCTGTTGAGGGCCAGGCCGACCAGCAGGGCGGCTGACAGGTAGGTGCACAGCAGAGTCTGCTTGGAGTCGGCGACGGCGGAGGCGGAGCCGAGCTCGCGGCCGGCGCGGCGCTGCGCCTGCGACAGGAACGGCATGATCAGCAGCGACAGGGCGGCCAGGATCAGGCCGGGCGTGGAGTGCTCGGCCCCGCCCGCACCGGTCAGCGCGCGCACGGAGTCGAAGGTCACGTAGGCGGCCAGCGCGAAGAACGAGACGGCGATGGCGCGCAGTGCGGCCTTCTCGCGGCGCTCGTGGTCGGCGGCGGAGAACTGCCAGGCCACCGCGGCGGCCGAGGCGACCTCCACGACGGAGTCCAGGCCGAAGCCGATCAGCGCGGCCGAGGAGGCGATCGTGCCGGCGGTGATGGCCACGACCGCCTCGACCACGTTGTAGGTGATGGTGGCGGCGACCAGCAGCCGGATCCGGCGGGTCAGGACGGCGCGGCGCGCCGGAGAGGGGCCGAGGGACAGCGCGGTCATCGGCAGCAGCCCTCGGTCTCGGCGGCGGCGCAGGTGCGCTCGGCCTCGGCGGCCACCGCCACCACCGCGGTGCGCAGATCGTCCAGGGCGTGGGCCAGGCGGGCGTCGGCCAGCTCGTAGCGGGTGCGGCGGCCGACGGGCACGGCCACGACCAGGCCGCAGTCGCGCAGGCAGGCCAGATGGTTGCTCAGCCGGGTGCGGGAGACGCCCAGCGCGTCGGCCAGGTCGGCCGGGTGCGCCGGGGCCTGCCGCAGGGTGAGCAGGATGCGGCAGCGGATCGGGTCGGCCAGTGCGCGGCCGAACCGCGCGAGGACCTCGATCTCGGAGGCGATCGTCAACACGCCCCGATAGTACACGTAATCCTGAATTCAGGAATATGTGTACACATGGTCGGGATCTTCCCGGGGAGGCCGGGGCGCGGGCGGCCGGGCCGCCCGCGAGGTCCTGCCCGCCCTCCGCCGGCCGCCTCCCTCGCCCGCCGTTGCGCGTCATCGAGGGTGCATCGGAGCCGGGAGGCGTCGGCGGCGCACGCGGGGTCCCCGTCAGGGGCCTGCCTTCCGGGGTGATGTGTCAGACTTCCCTCGTACAGGGCGCGGATGGGCGAAACGGGACTGTGGAGCTAAGGGACATCGAGATCTTCCTGACCCTGGCCGAGGAGCTGCACTTCGGCCGCGCCGCCGAGCGGCTGCACGTCTCCGTGGCCCGGGTCAGCCAGGCGATCAAGAAGCAGGAACGCGCCATCGGCGCCGAGCTCTTCGCGAGGAACAGCCGCAACGTACGGCTCACGCCGCTCGGCGAGCAGCTGCGGGACGACCTGCGCCGGCTCCACCAGGGCCTGACGGAGAGCCTGGAGCGGGCGCGGCTGGCCGCGCGCGGCAAGACCGGCACGCTCCGGGTGAGCCTGTTCCCCGCCAACGTCCAGGAGTTGCGCCGCTACTGGGAGACCTTCCGCGCCCGGCACCCGCAGTGGGAGCTGCGCCTGCGGATGTCGACCTACTCGGACCCGTTCGCCCAGTTGCGCACCGGGGAGGTCGACGTCCTGGTCACCTGGCTGCCCGTCGAGGAGCCGGACCTCACCGTGGGCCCGCTGCTCTTCTCCGAGCCGAGGGTGCTGGCCGTGGCCGCCGGCCACGCGCTCGCCGCGCGGTCCGCGGTCTCCCTGGAGGAGGTCGGCGACTTCCAGCACGTGGCCGTCGAGTCCGTGCCCGGCTACTGGATGGACCACTACGTCCCCGAGCGCACCCCCGGGGGCCGGGCGATCGACCGCACCGCCAAGGTGGACAACCTCGTGGACATCTTCATGGCCGCGGTCCTCGGCGAGGCCGTCGCCCTCTTCCCGGCCCACGTGAGCCGGTACTACCCCCACCCCGACATCGCCTATCTGCCCGTCAGGGACATGGGCGCGCTGCCGTACGGGCCGGTGTGGCTCAGCGCCGCGGAGAACGACATGATCCGCGCCTTCGCCCGCGTCGTCCGCGACCTGGGACCGCTGCCCGGCTGAGGCCGCCGGGAAGATCGCCGCCACGGCCGTACGCGGCCGGGTCGGCGGGCGGCGCTGAGCTGGTCGAGCGGCAGCGTCAGCGGGTGGCGCTGAGCTGGTCGAGCAGCAGCGTCAGGCGGGCCTCGCGGCCCGAGGCGGGAAGCCGGCCGCCGCGGGACAGGACGATCAGCCCGTGCAGGGCGCTCCAGACGACCTCCGTCAGGAGCGCCGGGTCGCGGCCGTCGGCGAACTGCGCGACTCCGGACAAAAGCGCCTGGAAGCCGTCCCGGAGCGGCTCCGGGGTGTCGTCCTGGCCGAACGGCAGGTCGACGGCCATCGTGAACATGGCGTCGTACAGCGCGGGGTTCTCCTCGGCGAACTCCATGTAGGCCCTGGCCAGCGCCTCCAGCGCGGCCCGCGGCTCGCCCGTCCGGGTCGCGGTGCGCAGGCGCGCGGCCAGTTCCGTGAAGCCCTCCAGCGCCACCGCCGCGACGATGGCGTCCTTGCCGGCGAAGTGGCTGTACAGGACCGGCTGGCTGTACTCGATCTCGTCGGCCAGGCGGCGGGTGGTCACGGCGTCCCAGCCCTCGGACTCGGCCAGCTTCCGGGCGGTCTTGACGATCAGGTCGTGGCGCTGGGCGCGTTCGCGTTCTCTGCGCTGCTGTGTGGACACCCTCCGGATTCTAGCATCGCTAGACAGATGAGCACCGTTAGGCTAGCGTCGCTAACACTTCTATCAACGATCTAAGGAGACGGCATGGTCACCATCGCCACCTGGCTCGCCGGACTGGTCGCCATCGGGATCATCCTCATCGGTGCCCGCTTCCTGCTGCGGCCGGTCGCGTCGGCGGAGGGCTTCGGGGTCCCCGCGTCCATGAACGCGTACCTGACCGTCAAGGGCGTACGGGACATCACGGCCGGGCTCGTCCTGATTCCGGCCCTCGTGACGGGGGACCAGCGCATGCTCGGCTGGCTGGTTCTCGCCAGTGTGTTCGCCCCGCTGGGCGACATGGTCGTCGTGCTCCGGAACGGGGGCCCGCGGGCGGTGGCGTTCGGGGTCCACGGCCTCACCGCCGCGGTGATGGCGGTGGCCGCGGCCGTTCTCATCCTGGTGTGAGCCGTGTCCTTCCAGAGGGGAGTTCCGGTGCCCGCGGCGCCGCACCGCACCGGGCCGGCCGCGGCGCGTCCTCCGGCCGGTGCCGGGGGAGATCCCGCGGGCCGCGGAGCTCCCGCGGCGTTAAGCCCGCGGTTAACGCAGCGTTGCCGGATCCGTCGTTGTCCCGGTCACGCCGTACCGGCAACCTTGATCTGGGCGGATCGCCCTACGGGAAGGAAACGTTATGAAAAATCACATACGAGTAGAGACATGAACATAATCGCCTCGACCGTTGTCTTCACCGTCGACGATCCGGCGAGCTCCCGCCATTTCTTCACGACCTATCTGGACTTCCGCGAGGTGCTCGACGCCCCGGATCTCACCTGGCTGAGCCGCGACGACGCGGCCCCCGACATCCTGCTGCGCCGGCGCGACCTCGAACGGCCGCGGGAGCGGACCGCGCAGCCGGTGGTGTCGTTCGCGGTCACCGATCTCGTCAGAGAACACGCGCGCCTGCGCGCCGAGGGCGCACCCGTCACCGGGCCGCTGCGGCGCAACCCGTGGAGTGAGTGGCTGATGCGCCTCACCGACCCCAACGGCATCGTCGTCGAGCTGACCGAGTGGATCGCGCCCGGCGGCGTCGGCCCGGACGCCGGGTGAGGCCGAGCCCGGACACGGGCGCCACGGGTCCGCCGGGCACGGCCCGCCCGGACCACGGCCGTCGGACCGGCACGGACGACCTCACCGCGGCCCGAGGCACGGGCGAAGAAAACATGACACAAGATGTCGGGTTTCGAGTCGAACATGGTCTCGCCGGTCGGCGCCGATGCCGGGCGCCGGGCGGGCCCACGGACGACAGACAAGGACCCCGATGCACGAAACGCCAGAAGAGCTCGGAGAGCTCCAGGCCCTCCTCGACGCCTCCCTCTCCCGCTCCACCCCGCACCTCCGCTCGATCATCAGCGGCGAGCGCACGCTGACCGCGGAGCAGCTCACCCGGGTCCTCACCGGCATGTGCACCCTCGCCCTGTCCACCGTGACGGCGAAGGGCGAGCCGCGGATCAGCGGCGTGGACGGCCACTTCCTGCACGGGAAGTGGCACTTCGGCACGGCGCGCGGTGCGGCCAAGGCCCGCCATCTCGCCGTCCGGCCCGCCGTCAGCGCCGCGCACCTGCGCGGTGAGGACCTGGGCGTGTTCACGCACGGCACGGTGGAGATCCTCAACCCCCTCGACGGCGAACCCGCCGCGGACTGGCCGGACCTGCTCGCCTACTTCAAGGGCTTCTACGGCGACGACGCCTTCGACTGGGACGACGAGGTGGTCTACTACCGGCTGCATCCGCACTGGATGACCGTCTACGCCGCCGACGTCGCGAAGCTCACCGCGGCGCACCGGTCCTGATCGAGGACCGGGAGGGAGCCGCGCGGGAGCGGGCGGTGAGGCCGCGCCCGGCGGGGCGGCGGTGACGCCGCGGCCCCGGCGGCGCGGCCGCGCTCGACCGGCCGCGGTCCGAGGCGCGCATCCCCGGCCGGCGTCGCCGGGGCCTCCCGGGGGCCGGGGGAGGGGGTCAGCCGCCGTCCTGCCGCAGGTCGTAGTCGTGCCGGGCGGCCAGGACCGCGGGCATGTGGGAGTGCAGGTGGCCGATGAGGTCGAGCAGCTTGGCGGCGGTGGCGCGGCCCAGCTCGGTGAGGCTGTACTCCACACGGGGCGGCATGACGGCGTGGACCTCGCGGCGGACGAACCCGTCGCGCTCCAGCGTCTGCAGGGTCTGGGCGAGCATCTTCTCGCTCACCCCGTCGACGCGGCGGCGCAGGGCGTTGAAGCGGGCCGGGCCCTCGTGCAGCCCCGTCAGGACCAGCACGCCCCAGCGGCCGGTGAGATGCTCCAGCGCCGCCCGGGAGGGGCAGGCGCGGGCGAACACGTTGAACGCGAGCTCCTCGGCCCGGTGGTCCGCCCCGGCGGCGGGAGGCGTCGATGCGTCCATGCCGCCATGCTACCCGACACGCAGCACTGTGAAAAAGTTTGCGCTGTAGATTTGAAAGCGTATAGTGAGGTCCGGCCGGTCCGACGACCCGCCGCTTCCCCGCCCGCCACCTGCCGCCAAGGACATCACGATGATCGTCGTCACCGGAGCCACCGGACCGTTCGGCCGCCTGGCCGTGGAACACCTGCTCGACCGCGGCGTGCCCGCCGCTGAGATCGCCGTCGCCGTCCGCGACCCGGCCAGGGCCGCGGGCCTGGCCGCGCGCGGCGTGGAGGTCCGCACGGCCGACTACGACCGGCCCGCCACCCTGGCCCCGGCCCTCGCCGGCGCCGACAAGCTGCTGTTCGTCTCCGCCAACGGCCCCGACGACCTGCGCATCACCCAGCACCGCGCGGTCGTGACCGCCGCCCTGGAGGCGAACGTCGGCCTGGTCGCCTACACCTCGATCGCCGGCGCCGACACCAACCCGATCGGCCTGGCCCGCGTCCACCGCGACACCGAGGCCGCCCTGGCCGCCGCCGGCCTGCCGACCGTCCTGCTGCGCAACAACTGGTACACCGAGAACTACACCGCCACACTGGCCGACGCCGTCGCCCGCGGCGCGATCGCCGGCAGCGCCGGCGACGGCCGCATCGCCTCGGCCGCCCGCACCGACTACGCCGAGGCGGCCGCGATCGTGCTCACCTCCGACGACCAGGCGGGCCGGGTCTACGAACTGACCGGGGACACCGCCTGGTCCCTGGCCGACCTGGCCGCCGAGGCCGCGCGCGTCTCCGGTACGCCGGTCGCCTACACCGACCTGCCCGCCGAGCGGTACGCGCAGATCCTCACCGGCGCGGGCCTTCCGGGCTTCGTCGTCGACATGCTCGTCGACGCCGACGTCAAGATCTCCCAGGGCGCCCTGGCCACCGTCACCGGCGACCTGTCCGCCCTGCTGGGCCGTCCCACCACCCCGCTGGCCGAGACCGTCGCCGCGGCCCTCAGGGGCTGAACCCCCGCGGCCGCCCCGTCCCGCTCCGGGCCGGCCGCGATCCGGCACCGATCCGGCACCGCCCGCGGCGGGCGAAGCGCCGGATCGGATGCTCCGGTACGCGGGAGCCCGCCGGTATCGTCGGTGTCCGATCGACTCAGGGCGGAGGTTCGCATCGTGGACGAAGTGGATCTGCGGCATCTGCGGCGGTGCGTGGAGCTGGCCGCAGAGGCGCTGGAGAAGGGCGACGAGCCGTTCGGGTCCGTCCTGGTGGCGGAGGACGGGACGGTGCTGGCCGAAGGGCACAACGAGGTGGCGTCGGGTGACCGTACGCGGCATCCCGAGTTCGAGCTGGCGCGGTGGGCGGCGGCGCACCTGACGCCCGCGGAGCGGGCGGCGGCGACCGTCTACACCTCCGGCGAGCACTGCCCCATGTGCGCCGCCGCGCACGCCTGGGTGGGCCTGGGGCGCATCGTCTACGCCACCTCCTCGGAGCAGCTGTCGGCCTGGCTGGCCGAGCTCGACGTGCCGCCGCCCCCGGTGCGGACACTGCCGATCCGGGACGTCGCTCCCGGCGTGGCGGTGGAAGGGCCCGCCGACGAACTGGCCGGTCAGGTGCGCGAGCTGCACCGCAGGTTCCACCGGGGCGGTTTTTCTCCGGCACGGTGTCGATCCGGCGGGAGGCCGTCCGTATAGGGGATGAGAGGCCGGCGCACGCCGGCGCGACACCGACCGGCCGAGGAGGATCGGAGACATGAAGCACTACCTGCTCAGCATCCAGCAGCCCGACGGGGGCGCGCCCGCGCCCGAGATCCTGGAGCCGATCATGAAGGAGGTGGCGGCCTTCAACGAGGAGCTGCGGGCCTCGGGCGCGTGGGTCTTCTCCGGCGGGCTGCACGACCCGGGCGCGGCCACCGTGGTGCGGGTCCGCGACGACGAGGTGCTCATCACCGACGGCCCGTACGCCGAGGGCAAGGAGCACGTCGGCGGGCTGTCCGTCATCGCGGCGCCCGATCTGGACGCCGCGCTGGAGTGGGCGCGCAAGCTCGCCCGGGCGACCACGCTCCCGGTGGAGGTGCGCCCGTTCCAGGGCGAGCCCGGCGAGCACCTGGCGTAGGGGGCGGAGGTGCGCACCGGCCGCCGGTCCCTGCCCGGCCGCCGCCCGCGGCGCTCCGGAGCGCGTGACCGGGGGCCGCGATGACGCCCGCCGTACCGGGGACGCCGGGGGTGTCGGCCGCGGACGTCGAGCGGGTCTTCCGCGCCGAGTACGGCCGCGCGGTCGCCGTCCTGGTCCGCCGCCTCGGTGACATCGACGCCGCCGAGGAGGCGGTCCAGGAGGCGTTCGCCGCAGCGCTGCGCCGCTGGCCGGAGCAGGGGCTGCCGCCCAGCCCGGCCGGCTGGATCATCACCACCGCCGGCAACCGGGCCGTCGACCGCCACCGGCGGGAGGCCGTACGGGCGGACCGGCACGCCCAGGCGGCCCTGCTGCACGCCGGTGACCGGGCCGCCGCCGAGGAGGGACCCGTGCACGACGACCGGCTGCGCCTGCTGTTCACCTGCTGCCATCCCGCGCTGGCCCCCGCCGCCCGGGTCGCGCTGACCCTGCGGCTGCTGGGCGGGCTGACCACCGCGCAGATCGCCCGAGCCTTCCTGGTGCCCGAGCCGACCATGGCCCAGCGGCTGGTCCGGGCCAAGAACAAGATCAGGGACGCGCGCATCCCCTACCGCGTCCCGGGTGAGGCCGACCTGCCCGACCGGCTCCGCTCGGTGCTGACGGTCATCTACCTGATCTTCACCGAGGGGCACACGGCCGACTCGGGTGAGCGGCTGGTCCGCGGGGAGCTGTGCGCCGAGGCGATCCGCCTGGGCCGCCTGCTGGCCGGGCTCATGCCCGACGAGCCGGAGGTGCTGGGGCTGCTGGCGCTGATGCTGCTGACCGAGTCCCGGCGGGCCGCCCGTACCGGGCCGGACGGGAGCCTGGTGCCGCTGGCCGAGCAGGACCGCACCCGCTGGGACCGCGCCCTGATCGCCGAGGGCCAGGACCTGGTGCGGGCGTGCCTGCGGCGCGGCCGCCCCGGTCCCTACCAGGTCCAGGCGGCGATCAACGCCGTGCACGGCGACGCGCCGAGCGCGGCCGCCACCGACTGGCGGCAGATCGTGCGGCTGTACGACCTGCTCCTGGAGCTGGCGCCGAGCCCGGTCGCGGCCCTCAACCGCGCGGTCGCCGTCGCCGAGGTCGACGGGCCGCGGGCGGCGCTGGAGATCGTCGACACCCTCGGCCTGGACCGCTACCACCTGTTCCACGCCGTCCGCGCCGACCTGCTGCGGCGACTGGGCCGCGGGGCGGAGGCGGCGCGCGCCTACGAGGCGGCCATGGCCCGCACGCAGAACGCGGTCGAGCGCGCCTTCCTGCACCGGCGCCTGCGGGAGCTCGCCCCGGTCCGCGCCGGAGCGGAGGGCGGAGCGGGCGCCGGTGCGGCGGACCGGCCGGTGCGGCCCCCGGCGCGGCCGTGATCAAGCGGAGGCCGGTCCGGCCTGCTACCCTCGCCGGTATGCAGCGTGCCGCCATGACGACGACGCCGGAGAGTGTCCCGGCGCGCTGACAGCTGTCTTGATCTCAAAGCCCCGGGGCGAGTGCCCCGGGGCTTTCGCTTCGCGGTACCCGCCTCCCGCATCCGCGAGGAGACCACCGTGCACGACCACCGCAGACTCGGCCGCGAGCTGGAGCTGTTCGACACCGACCCGCTGATCGGCGCCGGCCTGCCGTACTGGCTGCCCGACGGCGCGACCGTGCGGCACGCCCTGGAGGAGTACGTCCGCGACGCCGAACGGCGCGCCGGCTACCGGCACGTGTACTCGCCCGTGCTGGGCAAACGCGAGCTGTACGAGATCTCCGGGCACTGGTCGCACTACAGCGACGACATGTTCCCGGCGATGGTCCTGGGCGGCGAGCAGGTCGTCCTGCGGCCGAGCCTGTGCCCGCACCACGCGCTGATCTACCGCTCCCGCTCCCGAAGTCACCGCGAGCTGCCGCTGCGCATGGCCGAGCTGGGCGGCATGTACCGCTCCGAGCCGTCGGGCGTGCTCGGCGGGCTGACCCGGGTGCGGGCCATCCAGCTCAACGACGCCCACATCTTCTGCACCCTCGACCAGGCCGCCGGCGAGGCGCGCGGCGCCCTGGAGATGATCCGCAGCGCCTACGAGGCGATGGGCGTCGTCCCGGCCCGCTACCGGCTGTCGCTGCCCGGCCCCGGCGGCAAGTACGTCGCCGCACCGGAGCTGTGGCGGCGCTCGGTGGCCCTGCTGACCGAGGTCCTGGAGGACTCCGGCCTGCCGTACGAGGCGGCCGAGGGCGAGGCCGCGTTCTACGGGCCCAAGATCGACGTCCAGGTCGCCGACGCCGCCGGCCGCGAGTCCACCCTGTCCACCGTCCAGATCGACTTCCACCAGCCCGAGCGGTTCGGCCTGCACTACATCGGCGCGGACGGCGCCCGGCACCGCCCGGTCATGGTCCACCGCAGCGTCATCGGCAGCGTCGAACGCGCCGTCGCCCACCTCGTCGAGCACCACGGCGGCGCCTTCCCCGCCTGGCTGGCCCCCGTCCAGCTGGTCGCCCTGGCGGTGTCGGAGGCCGAGCTGCCCGCCGCGGAAGCACTCGTACGGCGCTGCCTGGACCTCGGGCTGCGCGCCGAGGCCGCCGGCCCGGAGCGGGGCAGCCTGGGGGCCCGCATCCGCCGGGCCCGGCTCGTGCCCTACCAGGCCGTCGTCGGCGCGCGGGAGGCAGCCGGCGGTCTCCTCGCCCTGCGCCTGCGCGACGGGCGCCGCATCGAGGCGCGGCCCGCGGAGGAGGTGCTGGCCCGCATCCGCTCCCTGGTCGGCGCCCGCACCACCGCGCTGTGGGACGGCGCCGCCGCGTAGCACGGGCCGGGATCCCCGGGCGCGGGGATCCGGGCCGCCGCGGACGGCGGCTGGCCGGGCCGGCCGTACGGCCCGCCAGGGGAGCGCCCGGGTCCGCCGGCCCGCCCGGATCGGCGGTGCGGCCGCCCGGGCCGCCCGCGCCGGGCGTGCCGTCAGGGGCGCGGGTCCAGGGAGATGTGCGGGGACAGCGCGCGCAGGAAGCCGGGCGCGTCGAAGATCTCGCCGGCGGAGGCGACGCCGACCGTCCTGGTCCGCCCGGTCAGGATGCGGTCGACCGCCTCCACCACCAGCGGCGCGGTGACGGCGTAGATGTCCCGCCCCCTGGCCGTGACGCGCCGCTCCTCGCCTCCGGAGCGCACGACGACGTCGACGAGGAACGTCTGTGCCGACCGCCCCAGCTCGTCGGCCGGAGCCGGCGCCGGGGTGTCCGGGGCCGCGAGCTCCCTGGCCGCCTCGACCGTCATGTAGGTGCGCACCTCGGGGATGGACAGGTGGCTGGGGACGGTGACGACGTCGGCCATCGTGAACTCCCCGATGACGGTCCGGGGGCCCATCGGGTCGGGGAAGGGCCACTGCAGCGTCGGCGGGTCGTCATGGCGGTACTCCAGCCGGCCGTTCGCGTAGCGGACGCGCCGGCCGTCCCGCCGCCGCCGGGAGACCGCTCCCGCGGCGCGGGTCCCCGCCGTGGGATGCCAGCCGCTGAGCCCGTACGCGATGTGCGCCTCGTCGGCCGCCGTCCAGTCGCCCATCGCGGCGGTGGTCAGCAGGTCGCCGAGGCCGCCGTAGAAGGCCATCGCGGGCACGACCACCGCCCCGGCGGCGCGGGCGCGGCCGGCGAAGTGCGTGAAGGTGTCGAGGTTGGCCTCGATCTCGGCCGCCACGTCCACGTACGGGATCCCGGCGCGCAGCGCCGCCTCGATCACGGGGGCGGCCGTCGTGGCGAAGGGCCCGGCGCAGTTGACGGCGGCCGCCGCGCCGGCCAGCGCGCGGTCGAGCGAGGCCGGGTCGCCGACCGACGCCGGCCGGGCCTCCAGCCCGGTCTCGTAGGCCAGCTCCTTCAGCTTGCCGGCGTCGCGGCCGGACAGGACCGGGACGAACCCGCGCTCCCGCAGCCGCGCCACCACGAAGCGCCCGGTGTGCCCGTACGCGCCGAACACCGCCACCGTCTGCCCTGATCCCATGGGTCGTCTCCCCGCGCTCGAATGGTCTCTGCGATCCGTCACGGAGATCCTTCCGGGAGCGGGCGTCCCGCACGAGTGTCCGGAACGCCATCACCCATACAATTCCGGACATGCACACTGTCGCGCTGGCCGTCACCGACGGGATGCTGCACTTCGAGCTGTCCCTGGCCTACGAGGTCTTCGGATCCGATCTGACACACCTGGCCGACCCCTGGTACGGCTTCACCGTCTGCGGGCCGGGCGCCGTGCGGGCCGGCCGGTTCCGGCTGGAACCCGACCACGGCCTCGACCACCTCCCGCGCGCCCGCACCGTGATCGTCCCGGGCTGGGCCGACGTCGACGTGGATCCCCCCGCCGACCTGGTCGAGGCGGTGCGTGCGGCCCACGAGGCCGGCGCGCGGGTGGCCTCCCTCTGCACGGGCGCGTTCATCCTGGCCGCCGCCGGCCTGCTGGACGGCAGGCGCGCGACCACGCACTGGGCGCACGCCCGGGAACTGGCCGCGCGCCACCCCCGGGTGGAGGTGGACCCGGACGTGCTGTACGTGGACAACGGCAGCGTGCTCACCTCCGCGGGCAAGGCCGCCGCCATGGACCTGTGCCTGCACCTGGTCCGCCTCGACCACGGCTCGTCGGTCGCCAACGCGGTCGCCCGCCGCCTGGTCGTGCCGCCGCACCGGGACGGCGGCCAGGCCCAGTTCGTCACCACCCCGGTGCCCGCTCCGGACAACCACCCGCTCGCCGGGCTGCTCCCCTGGGTGATCGAGCGGCTGGACCGCCCGCTGACCGTGGAGGACCTGGCCCGCCGGGCGAACATGAGCTCGCGCACCCTGGGCCGGCACTTCAGGTCGGTGACCGGGACCACCCCGCTGCAGTGGCTGCTGACCCAGCGGATCCGTCACGCCCAGGAGCTGCTGGAGACCACCGACGACAGCGTCGAGGCCATCGCGGCGGCCACCGGCATGGGCACCGCCACGACACTGCGCCGGCACTTCAACCGCACGGTGGGTGTGCCGCCGGACACCTACCGCCGCACCTTCCGCTCCCGCCCCGGACCGGAGGGCGGCGGCCGGCCGCCGGGCCGGCCAGACTCGTGAAAGCGCTCTCTCAGACGTATGGTGGCGGGGTGGAGCTAGCCGAGATCCTGAAATATCCGGTCAAGTCGGTTTCGGGGCGAGCGGTGGCTTCGGCGGTCGTGGAGCCCTGGGGGCTGGCGGAGGACCGCCGCTGGGCCGTCGTGGACGAGCACGGCGGACTGCACTGGGCCGGGGAGAACCCCCGGCTGCTGTCCGTCACCGCCGAGGTCACCGACGACGACGGGCTGCTGCTCGACGCGCCGGGGCTGCCCCGGCTGAGGGTCCCCCCGGCCACCGGGGAGAACGTCCCCGTGGGCTTCGTCGAGCTGGACTTCGCGATACTCGCCGACTCCGGCGCCCACGCCTGGTTCACCCGCCTGCTCGGCAGACCCGCCCGCCTGGTCTGGCTCGACGACCCCAACCGCTGCGCCGTCCCGCCCTCCCACGGCGGCCTGCCCGGTGATGTCGTCAGCTTCGCCGGGGACGCCCCCATCCTGCTGACCTCCCGCTCCTCGCTGCGCCGGCTGGACGAGTGGATCCTCGAAGGCGCCCGGGAGCGCGGGGACGACCCGCCCGCCCCCCTGGACATGGCCAGGTTCCGCCCCAACCTCGTCATCGACGGCGCGTCCCCGTACGCCGAGGACGGCTGGCGCGAGATCCGCATCGGCGCGCTCGCCTTCCGCGTCACGGAACACTGCGACCGCTGCGCCGTCACCACCTACGACCCCGTCACCCTCCGCCGGGGCAAGGAACCCCTGCGCACCCTCGCCCGCCACCGCCGCTGGGGCGGCAAGACCTGGTTCGGCATCCGCCTGGTCCCCCGAGGCCGCGGCGAACTGCGGCTCGGCGACCCGGTCACCGTCCTGGCCTGAACCGGCCGGACCTGCCGAGGGCCCGCCGGAGCACGCATCCGGCCACCGGCTCCGCCGCCGGCGACCGCCGGCCGCAGGGCTGCGCAGGGGGCGCCCGCCGGTCCCGGTCATGCCGCGGCTCTCAGATGGGGGACGACGCCGCGGCCTCGTCGCTCGCACGCTCCCGGGGTTCGCGGTAGCGTCACTGTCTGTGCTGATATGTCGTATGCGGAAGTCGGAGGTGATCACGGTGCATCCGGTCTTGTGACAGCCCCAGCCCGGGGCGTCACGGAGCCGAAAGGTGACCGTATGAGCAAGACCGACAAGACCCGGCCCTGGTGGGTGCGGATGGCCGACGCGCCGATGGTGACCTGCGTGCCCGAGCATGATCATCGCTTCGGGCCGTGCACGCTGCCGGACGAGATCACCGCCGACAGCGCGTCCGTGAACTACCGCGCGAGCGGCTGCCACTGGCGCGCCACCGCGTACTACGTGTTCGACCTCGGTGGGGTCAGCGGGGGCCGGGAGGGATGCCGCCTGCGGCGCCAGGAGCGCCGCCGCGACCGTCACCGGGCGCGCCGCGAGCTGCGCGCCTGGCACGGCGAAGACTGAGGGAAGGGGCAGGGCCCGCATACCGGCGGGCCCTGCCCCCGACGCCGGACCCGTCGTGGCCGCAGCGACGCCGGACCGCGCGATCGTCCCCGGCCGGCGCCGGACCGGCCCCGGCACCGCCGGCACGCCTTCAGACCGTGGCCGTGGCGACCGGGTTCGGCCGGCGGCCCTGCCGGAGGCGGCGAGGCCGCATCAGGCGACGGCGGTGCCCTCGAGCTCCACCATCAGGTCGGGGACCGCCAGCCGTGTCACCCCGAGCATCGTGGTGGACGGCGCCACCCCGGCGGCGCCCAGCCGCGACGCCAGCACGCCGTAGTGCTCGAAGAGCCGGTCGACGTCGGTGGTGTAGACGTTGAGCCGGACGAGGTTCGCCAGGGACATGCCGGCCTCGCCGAGCACGGCCTCCAGGTTGTCGAGGCTCAGCGCCAGCTGCGCCGCCATGTCACCGGCGTGCCGGGGCTTGCCGTCGCCGTCCATCGCGGTCTGCCCGGAGCAGTACAGGGTCCGGGTGTGCCCGGAGACGATCTCCCCCTGGTTGTAGCCCAGCTCCACCGACCACGCCCACGGGTTGACCGCCGTTCGCTCCATCGCCATATCAGCTCCATTCGATTCGTTGACATCACCTGCGGCGATCGGCTCGCCGACCGCCGTCTTCCCGGTGTGGTGATCAGCCTCCCAACGAATCACGACATCCTTTGTCGTGTATCTCGATAGAGTTTCCGCATGCGCGCCGACCGGTTGGTCTCGCTGGTGCTGCTGCTGCGACAGCACGGTCGGCTGTCGGCGGCCGCCCTGGCCCGTGAGCTGGAGGTGTCCACCCGCACCGTGCTGCGCGACATCGAGGCGCTGTCGGCAGCCGGCGTCCCGGTCTACGCCGAACGCGGCCGGCACGGCGGTTTCGCGTTGCTGCCCGGTTTCCGTACGGAGCTCACCGGACTGAACCACGACGAGGCGCTCGCCCTGCTGGTGGCCGGATCGCGGCGTGGCGCGCAGGTGTTCGGCCTCGGTTCGGCGCTCGCCTCGGCGATGCTCAAGGTGGTCGACGCGCTGCCCGAAAGCCACCGGAAAACCGCGGCCGGCGCGGCCGGGCGGTTGCTCATCGACCCGGAGACCGACCTCCTCTCGCGCCGGCTGGTCGCCGAGGAGGTGCCCGACGCCGTGGTGGCCGAGGTCCTGCGCGCGGTGTGCGCCGGGCACAGGTTGCGCATCCGCTACGCGGCCGCGGACCAGGCCCCGAGGTGGCGCACGGTGGACCCGATCGGCCTGGTCACCGTACGCGAGCGGGGCTACCTGCTGGCCACGAGGTCGGGTGCGGACCGCACCTACCGGCTGTCCCGGATCCTGGCCGCCGAGGAGCTCGCCGAACCCGCGCAGCGACCGGACCGGGTCGACCTGGACCGGGCGTGGCGGGAACGCGGCACGCGCTTCCGGACCGGCGGTGACCAGGTCAGCGTGCTGGTACGGCTGGACCCGGCGCGGCGGGAGGACCTGGTGGGCACCGCGCTCGCGGTCCACGCCGAGGAAACCGACCCCGACGGCCGGCTGCGGCTGGAGGTGACCTTCCAAGACCCGAGACACGCCGAATGGGCGCTGTGGCAGCTCGCCACGGACGCGGAGGCCCTGGCCCCGCAGTGGTTGCGCGACTCCCTGCGCGACCGCGCCGCCGCGCTCGCCGCCCACTACGCAACGTCATCCTGAGCGCCGCCGGTTTCCCGTGCCGCCGGCGCGACCCGGACCGCTCCTCTCGCGGGGTTCCGCGGGTCGGACGGCGAAGCGGCTCAAGCAGGCGGTGCGTGAGCCCGGGCCCGCGCCCTCAGGACGACGAGGACTCGAAGGCGTTGACTTTGTCGCAAGCTATGACGCATCATCTTGATACAAAGGTTGCGACAAAGGAGGCGCGATGACCCGTGGACCGTCACCGGACACCGGCCCGCCGACGCGTGCGGCCGATCTGCGGCTGGCGAGCGAGTGGCTGGCCGTGCACGGCCTGTCCGACGCCCGCCCGACCCCGCTGCTGGCCAGCCGGCTGGCGGCCCGGGAACGCGCCCGCCTGGCCACTTACGTCATCCTGGCCGCGCTGATCATCGTGAGCGCCCTCGCCGCCACTTCCGCTTTCGGCGGCTTCCCGCCGCATCGCCCGCTGCCGTTGCCGGCCCTGGTCGCGTCGGTGGCCGGGCTGCTGCTGGCGCAGTCGCTGCTCGACCGGTGGGTGCGACGCGTCGACCAGCGGGCGGGCGCGGTGCTGTCACGCCGGGTCGCCCATCTGATCCAGCCCGGCTGGCGGGCCGTACTGGGCCTGCCGTACGCCGTTTTCGCGGTCGCCACGTTCGCCGGTGCGATGGTGCTGGCCGCAAGCGCCCTGGCCGTTCCCGAGCCCACCGTGCGGCAGCTGGCCGTCGTCGTGCTGGTCGGCCTGCTCGGTGCGACGGCCATCACCGCCCTGCAGCTGCGCCACCTGCTCAGGTTCCCGGTCGTGGCGGAGGACGAGGAGTCGCTGACCGCCGACGTCATCATGCGCGTTGAGAACGCCCGCGAGCTCACCACGCCGAACGTGCAGTGGTCACTGCCGGTGGTGCTGGTCGGCACCGCGCCCGGCTGGTGGAGCGCCGCCGCGTTCGCCTATCTGGTCCTGAGCCTGGCCGCGTGCGTCGCGCTCCGCCTCAAGACCCTCCCGAGCGCCGCGGTGGCCCGGCAGGCCATGAGCGCCCGATGATCGTCATCGACGCGGCCTCGCCGGTGCCGCCGTTCGAGCAGCTGCGGGCCCAGCTCGCCCGGCAGATCCAGGACCGCACGCTGGCCGTGGGCGCCCGGTTGCCGACCATCCGCCATCTGGCGGCCGATCTCGGCCTGGCCGTCAACACGGTCGGCCGGGCCTACCGGGAGCTGGAGGAGGCGGGGCTGATCGAGACGCGCGGGCGGGCGGGCTCGTTCGTGTCGGCCGCCGGTCAGGAGGGCCGGGAACGGGCCCGCCGGGCCGCCGCCGACTACGCGGCCGTGATCGCCAGCGTCGGCATCGACACGGCCGAGGCGATCCGCATCGTCCAGGCGGCCCTGGCGTCCGGCGCGCCGGCGCCGGCCTCGTCGTGACCGCGCCCCGGCCACGGGGCACGTCGCCGGCGACCGCCGCCTGCGCGCCGCTCATCCGAGGGCGTCGAGCTTGCGCTCCAGCACCGCCCGCTCGCGCTTGTTGCCGCACAGGCGCACCGCCAGCTCCAGCTCGGTGCGCGCCTCGTCGGTACGGCCCAGGCGGGTCAGCAGCTCCCCGCGCACGCTCGGCAGCAGATGCGAGCCCGCCAGCGCCCCGGCGGCCACCAGCTCGTCCGTGATCGGCAGCGCCGCTGCCGCTCCCCGCGCCATGGAGACCGCCACCGCCCGGTTGAGCTCGACCACGGGCGAGGGCGCCAGCCGGCCGAGCGCCTCGTACAGCAGCACGATCCGCTCCCAGTCCGTCTCCTCGACCGACGGGGCCAGGGCGTGGGATTCGGCGATCGCCGCCTGCAGGCCGTAGGCGCCCAGGCCCCGGCCGGCCTGCCCGGCGCGGGCCAGCGCGGCCCGCCCCCGGCCGACCGCGGCGCGGTCCCAGCGGCGGCGGTCCTGATGCTCCAGCAGCACCGGCGCGCCGTCCGGCCCGATGCGGGCGGGGAAGCGCGCCGCGGTCAGCTCCAGCAGCGCCAGCAGGCCGTGCACCTCGGGCTCGTCCGGCGTCAGGCGGGCCAGCACCCGCGCGAGCCGCAGGGCCTCGCTCGCCAGATCCAGCCGGATCAGGTCCTCACCCGAGCCGGCCGAGGACCCCTCGGTGAAGATCAGGTAGATCACGCTGAGGACCGAGCCGAGCCGCTCGGCCCGCTCCCGGGCGGACGGCACGGTGAACGGCACCCGGGCCGCCCCGAGGGTCTTCTTGGCCCGGGTGATGCGGGCCTGCACGGTGGCGGTCGGCACCAGGAACACCCGGGCGATCTCGTCGCTGGTCAGACCGCCGACCACCCGCAGGGTGAGCGCCACCCGCGCCTCCCGCGACAGCACGGGATGGCAGGAGATGAACATCAGCGCGAGCAGGTCGTCGTCGATCTGGTCCGGATCCCACAGCACGTCCTGGGCCTGGCGGGGATCGGCCGGTGCGCCGCCCGAGGCGGCGCCGCCCTCGCCCAGGTCACGGGCGAGAGCGGCGTACCGGTCGTCCAGGGCCGAGCGCCGCCGGAAGGCGTCGATCGCACGGCGCCTGCCGACGGTCAGCAGCCATCCCGCGGGATGGCGGGGCACCCCTTCGCGCGGCCAGGTCACCAGCGCCTCGGCCAGCGCCTCCTGGGCCAGGTCCTCGGCCAGCGCGAAGTCGCCGGTGTAGCGGGCCAGCGCACCGACGATCCGCGCGGACTCGATCCGCCAGACGGCGGCGACGGCCTGGCGGCCGGTGGGATCAGCCGCCCGCTGCCGGTTCCCGTCGGTCCCCGTCGATCCGCTCACAGCTGGCCGGTGGCCTCGCGCCACGCCCGCTCCTTCTGAATCCACTCGTTGTCCTGCGGGAACTCGTCGATCGTGGTGACCCGGCGGATCTCGGTCTTGAAGCCCGGTCCGGTGACCGGCGCGCGCCTGGCCCACTCGACGGCCTCCTCCTTGGAGGCGACGTTGAGGATGTAGAAGCCGTTGAACAGCTCCTTGGTCTCGCCGTAGGGGCCGTCGGTGACCACCGGCGGGTCGGAGGAGTAGTCGACGACCACGCCCTCGGCGGCGTCGGCCAGCCCCTCGGCGGCGACCAGGACGCCGGCCCGGACCAGCTCGTCGTTGTAGCGGCCGACGGTCTCCAGCATCTGGCCGAAGCCGACGTCGCCCATCTTCGCGAGGGCCTCGTCGGTGGCGCGCCAGATCAGCATGTACTTCATGGTCGGTGTCTCCTCGGGGTCGTCCGGGTGGGTCTCGGCTTCTGCCACGCGTAGGTCGAACGGGCGGCGCTGCGGATCGACACGGCGCCGGATCTTTTTCCGCGGGGAATCCGCCGGCGGGCCACGGCCTGTCCGCGGCGGGCGGATCCCGGACCTTTTCCAAGATCATTGGTTAGCGTACACGCCGGCCTCGGCGCCGGTCGAGCCGTTGGGCCGGTGCCCGCGCGCTCTGGGAGGACGCCGCCGCGCCCGGCTGGGCGGGCCCGGCGCCATGACTCCACGGCGACCCGCATCCGGCCGACGTCCTGACCGCGGCGGCGCCGTCTACGGTGTGATCGGCTTCATCGCGTCCGGTCATGCGGGTCCCGGCGGCGGGCCCTCATGGCGTGTTCGATCTCCTCGCCCGGATACGGCGTCGTCCTGCTGGTGCCGAACAGGTCCCAGTAGAAGTCGTTCATGGCCGCCGCCACGGGTGCGTACCGGCGGATCGTCGCGGCCACGGCCGGCGGGGCGCCGACGGGGTCCGCGCCGGCCGCGCACGCGCGGACGTACTCGTTGCGCCGCGCGGGACCGCCGTACTGCGGGTCCTCCACCCCGCAGACATGGGTGACGAGCCAGTTGACCAGCCGCATCAGCGCGTACCCGAGGTCGTGGGTCCGGTTGCGCTCCAGGAACCCGGCCTCCTGCGCGGACAGGTCGAACCGGGGGGAGGTCGCGAGTCCGAGGTCGGCGATGTACAGGCGTTCACCGTCGGTGAGGATGTTGCCGAAGTGGCCGTCGAAGTGCATCAGCCCCTGGCCGTTCATGAAGGCCACGTCGGCGAGCAGGCACGACTCGACCATGGCGCCCGCCGCCACCGCGGCGTCCCGGCCGGCGGCGAGCCGGGCGGTGAGCCAGTCGTCGAGGCGGTGGGGGATGAACTCCTGGAACAGCACGATGCCGGCCGAGGCGCGGGCGAGGGCGTGGAGACGGTCCCGCACCGCCGGTGAGCCGTCCCAGTACCGCACGACCGCCTCGACGTCGGCGTGCTCCTCGGTGGGCGGCGGCGCTCCCGGCAGCACGCGCCAGTGGTACAGCAGGGGGAAGGCCGCGCTGCGCCCGGTCAGGACCCAGTTGGTCGTCATGACGCCGGCCGCGAGCTCACGCCATGCGCCGAAGCCCGGCCCGGCGAACTCGGCGATTCCGTACTGGCAGAACGCGGGCACCCCGAACAGGTTCGCGGTGGACATCACGTTGCCCGCGCGGCGCTCCAGGTCGGTCAGCGGGATCCGCTTGGCGAAGACCGGCACCCCGTCGACGTCCAGCAGCACCGAGGTGCCGCCGACCCCCGAGCCCAGCACCCGCGCCTGCTCCAGGGCCTCGCCGAGCTGCCGGTCGCTGTGCAGCGCCAGCGCGCTCGCGACCTCGCCGTATCTGCCGACACGCGCACGTCGCGACATGTCCGACCGTGTGTCCTGCGGCTCCAATGACAGGCACCCCTCAGATCGGCTTCGCGTGTCAGATGCTACACCCGCCGGGGCGGGCCTTTCCGGGTCCGTTCCGCGGCGATGACCCCGGTGACGGTGGCGCGGGCGCCGCAGACGGTCCAGGAGTGCGCGGGGCGGGTGGGCGGCGCGAGAGCAGGCATCCCGTCAGCGCGGCGAGCAGGCCGGCCAGGCCGGCCGCCGCGAAGCCGCCCGCCGGCGCGGACGCGTCGATCGCGGCTCCCACAACCGGGGAACCGAGCGCGAACCCCGCGTTCAGGGCCGAGGACTGCAGGCCGGTCGCCTCACCCCGCACACCGGCCGGTGCCAGCCGGCTCACCGCGTCGGAGACCGCGGACAGGGTCGGGGCGGTGAGCAGCCCGGCACCGGCGACGGCCGCGCACAGCCACGGCCAGTCACGGGCGAGCCCGGCCGGGACCGTCGCCAGCCCGAGCAGGCCGAGCAGCAGCCAGGTGGGCATCCGCCGGGGCAGCGCTCCGTACACCAGGCCGCCCACGACGGACGTCATCCCGAACACGGCGACGACCACGGCCGCCCACGAGACCTGCCCGGCTTGTTCGAGAGTGGCGACGATGGCCAGGTCGACGCCGCTGAGCAGCACCGTGGTGCCGAACCCCATCGTCAGGACGGCGACCATGCGCGCCCCCAGCCACTCCCGGCGCCGGGGCCGGTCCGCCGCGTCGCCGCCCGTCTCGTCCCCGGTCCGCAGCGGCGGGTCGAGCAGGGCGATGCCCGCTCCGCCGACGACGATCGCGGCGCCCACGCCCCACACCACCGCGCCGGGGGACGCCTTCGCCGCGCACAGGATCACCACCGCGGGACCCACCATGTACGACAGCTCGCCCGTCACCGACTCCAGCGCGAACGCCGCCCGCCGCTGCCCCGGTGCCGTCATCGCGGCGATCGCCTGCCGGGTGACCGACTGGACCGGCACCATCAGCAGGCCGGCGGCGAAGGAGGCGCCCAGCACGACCGCGTACGGCAGCGCGGGCACGGCCAGCCAGAACACGAACTGCGCCGCGACCGCGGCCGGCAGCACGCTACGCAGGCCCCGCCGGTCGATCATCCGGCCCAGCAGCGGCCCGCCCAGCGCGACACCGGCGGTGAGCGCCGCCGCCACGGCGCCCGCCGCCGCGTAGCTCATGCCGAGGGCGAGCACGACGTACATCGTCAGCGCCATCACGTCCGCCGTGATCGCGGCACGGGCCAGCAGTGAGACGCCCAGCAGCGGTGCCATCCCCGGCACCGCGAGCACCTGTCGGAATCCGCTCACCGGCCTGACGCTAGATCGTGCGTCATGCCATAGGTAGCCGTTAATCCGTTGGGCCGGGCATAATTAATTCTTATGGCCCGTGATCTCGACATCGCACTCCTGCGGTCGTTCGTCACCGCCGTGCGAGCGGGCAGCATCAGCCGTGCGGCGGCGACGCTCGGCCACACCCAGCCCGCGCTCAGCCAGCAGCTGCGCAAGCTGGAGCGGGCCGTAGGCAGCCCGCTGCTGCACCGGGCGCCGTCCGGGGTCTCGCCGACCCGGGCGGGCGAGGAACTGCTGCCCTACGCCGAGCGCATCCTCGCGCTGTCGGCACAGGCGCTCGCCGAGACGGGGCGTGCGCTCACCGGGCACTGCGGCGTGGGACTCCTCGAAGACCTCGCCGTCTCCCGCCTGCCGCAGGCACTGGCCGACCTCGCGCGGCTGCATCCGGACGCGACGCTGGAGGTGCTCAGCCTCTCCAGCGGGGCGATGCGGGAGGCCTACGACACCGGCCGTGTCCAGCTCGTGCTCGACGAGGTCCCGGATCTCCCCTGGCCGCCGCGGTGGACGGTGCGTCTGCCGCTGGCCTGGGCGGTCGGGCAGGGCGTCGCCGTCGACGCCGATCCGCTGCCGGTGGTGCTGTTCTCGAACACGTGCGCCTGGCGGACGTCGGTGCTGGAAGCACTGGAAGGCACCGGGCGCCGCTGGCGGGTGGCGTTCGAAAGCAACAGCCTGGCCGGCGTGCTCGCCGCGCTCCGGGCCGGCCTCGGGGTCGCCGCGCTCCTGCCCGCCAACCTCGAACCGGCCATGGCCTGCCACGACGCGGCCGCGTTGCCCGCTCTGCCGGACGTCGAGCTCGGCCTGGCCCGCCGCCCCGGTACCGAGGGCGACGCGCTCGTCGACGCCGTGGAGACCGCCCTGCGGCGGATGATCTGAGCCGCACGCGGCGACGCCCCGGGTCGCGCCGCCGGGCGTGCCGTCCGCTCAGCGCCTCGCCCGGCGGACGGGGAAGGCCCGGTCACCGGCCGCCCGGGAGAAATCCGGATGCGGAGGACCGGCGGGGCGGGGTGTGATCGGGGGATGACGATCGAGATGGGCAGGCCGGAGGCCGACGGGCTCGGCGACGTGGTGCGGCTGCTGGGGCGGTGGCAGCACGACGCGGGACCCGTGCAGGTGCATCCGGGCGACGTGGGGTGGTTCTGGCGGTTCGGCGCGGAACGGACGGCGGAGGCCACGCGGATCTGGAGCCGGGCCGGGGAGGTCCTGGCGGTCGGGCTGCTGGACGGTGCGGATCTGCTGCGGCTGGCGTTCGCGCCGCAGGCGCTGCGGGACGGGGAACTGGCGCGGCAGGTGGCCGAGGACGCGGCGGCGCCCGGGCGCGGTGTGCTGCCCGAGGGCAGGGCGTACGTCGAGGCGCCGACGGGCGCGCTGGTCCGGGACCTGCTGTCCCAGGGCGGCTGGGAGAGCGGCGAGTCGTGGACACCGCTCCTGCGCGACCTCGGCGCTCCCGTGCCGGACCCCGGTGTCCGCGTCGAGGCGGTCGGGCCGGAGCGGGCGCACGAGTGGGCCGCGGTCCTGCGGGCGTCGTTCGACGGGTCGACGTTCGGCGGCGAGCGCTGGCACGCGATGGCGGCGGGTGCGCCGTATGCCGGCGCGCGGTGCCTGCTCGCCCGCGACGAGCGGGGCGAGGCGGTGGCGGTCGTGGCGGTGTGGTCGGCGGGCGAGGGCAGGCCGGGGCTGATCGAGCCGATGGGGGTGCACCGGGCGCACCGCGGCCGCGGCTACGGCAGGGCGATCACGGTCGCCGCGGCGCGCACACTCCGGGAGCTCGGTTCGTCCAGCGTGGTCGTGTGCTGCCAGAGCGCCAACGCCGGCGCCGTCGCCGCCTACCGGTCGGCCGGCCTTGAGCGGCTGCCCGAGAGACGGGATCTGTACCGGGACGTTTCCTGAGGCCACCGGTGCGGGGCCGGCCCCGCACCGGTGCGGAGGACACGGCGTGGACGGCCCGCCGGGGATGCGGGCCGTGGCGGGGGGCGGCGGACGCCGCGGCGCCCTGCCGGAGGACCGATAGGACAAGACGAGACGATCCGTCTTGACTTGAGAGTGGGGGATCGGTACCGTCATCCATCGAGACGAAACGGACCGTCTCGAAAGAGAACACGCCACCGATCGGAGCACCGCATACGCGCACCCCGGACACCGCCTCTTCCCGCGCCCGGTCCATCACGGGCACCGGCCGCGGCCTGGGCCGTGCGTTCGCCCTCGCCGCGCCGCCGAGCACGCCGTGCCCGCCCCCGGAACCGCCGGCCAGCCGGCGGAGCGGCGCCGGAACCGCCGCACCGCCGGACCCGGCGGCGACCCGTCCACCCGTCCCCGTCCCGACATCAGGAGGGCGCCCACATGCGCACCGGTCATCCCTCATCCGACACCCGTCTCGTCCTGTCCGGCGTCACCAAGAGGTACGGCGACACGGTCGTGCTGAACGACGTCTCCCTCGCCGTCAAGCCCGGTGAGAAGGTCGGGGTGATCGGCGACAACGGCTCGGGGAAGTCCACCCTGCTGCGCCTGCTCGCCGGGCGGAGCCGGCCCGGCAACGGCTCCGTCACCGTCGCGGCGCCCGGCGGCGTCGGCTATCTGGCCCAGACCCTGGACCTGCCCGCGACCGCCCTCGTCGGCGACGCGGTCGATCTCGCACTGGCCGACCTGCGGGACCTGGAGCGCCGCATACGCCGGGCTGAGCTCGGCCTGGGCGGGGCCACGCCCGCCGAACTGGCCGCCTACGGCGACCTGGTCGCCGTGTTCGAGGCCCGGGAGGGATACCGGGCCGACACCCGGGTCGAGATCATGCTGGACGCCCTCGGCCTGCCCGGGCTGGACCGCGACCGCCCGCTGGGCACCTTGTCGGGCGGGCAGAGGTCCCGGCTCGCGCTGGCCGCGACCCTGGCCGCGGCTCCCGAGGTGCTGCTCCTGGACGAGCCCACCAACGACCTCGACGACCAGGCCGTCGCCTGGCTGGAGGACCACCTGGGAAACCACCGGGGGACCCTGGTCGCGGTCACTCACGACCGGCTCTTCCTGGAACGGGTCACCTCCACCATCGTGGAGGTGGACGGCGACCTGCGCACCGCGCACCGCTACGGCGACGGCTACGCCGGATTCCTGGCGGCCAAGGCGGCGGCCAGGGCGCGCTGGGCGCGGGAGCACCAGGAGTGGTGCGCCGAGGTGGCCCGCCAGGAAGAGCTGGCCGACTCCCACGCGAAGCGGCTGGCCGCCATCCCGCGCAAGGCGCCGGCCGCCTTCAGCGGGGCGGGCGCGTTCCGCGCCAGATCACGGGCGCACGGGGCGATGAGCAGGGTCCGCGGCGCCCGTGAACGGCTGCGGCGGCTCCGGTTGGACCCGGTCCCGCCGCCTCCGCGGCCCCTGCGGTTCACCGCCCGCGTCACCGGTACCGGCCTCGGCACGGGCACCGGCGGCCCTGTCGTGGAGCTGACCGACGTGCGCGTCGGCGCGCGGCTGCACGTCGAATCGCTGAGCATCCGACCGGGAGCACGGCTGCTGGTCACCGGTCCCAACGGGGCGGGCAAGACCACGCTCCTGCACGTCCTGGCCGGTGAACTCGCCCCCGACACCGGTACGGTCCGCAGGGCGCCCCGCGTGGGCCATCTGCGTCAGCACGACGGCACGGCGTACGGCGCGGGCACGGTCCTGGAGGCGTTCGCGGCGGGACGGCCGGGAGATCCGGCCGAACACGCCGACGCGCTGCTCGCGCTGGGACTGTTCCGCGCCGCCCAGCTCGCCTCGCCGGTCAAGGCCCTGTCTCCCGGCCTGCGCCGCAGGCTCGAACTCGCCCGCGTGGTGAGCGAACCGGTCGATCTGCTGCTCCTGGACGAACCCACCAACCACCTGTCCCCCGCCCTGATGGACGACGTGCAGGCCGCTCTGACCGCTTACGAGGGCGCGCTCGTCATCGTCACCCACGACCGGCGCATGCGGTCCGCCTTCACCGGCTCGCACCTGGAGCTCGAGGCGGGCAGGGCGGCGCCGCACGCGGCCGCGTGACCGCGTCGCCGGAGCGCCGCCCTCACCCGCCGGCCGCCCGCCCGTCCCGGATCCGTGCCCGCCCACGCCCCGGCCGCGGAGGGGACGCGGGGGATACGGGGGATGCGGCCGGGGCGCGGGCGGACCACTCAGTGGGACTGGAGCCGGTACGGGCGGGAATCGGCTCTAGCCTCCCGCCATGACATCGGACCCGGCGGCCCCGCCCGGGACGGCGGCCGCGGCCGTCTCGGAGCGCGCCGCGCCGGCCGCCGGGGGAGGAGCCCGCCGCGGCGACCGGCGGGGCGGCGGCCCACGGCCCCGCCGGGACAACGGAAGCGAGGAGAAGCCATGGCCGGAGCCGTCATCGTCGACGCCGCCCGCACGCCGGTCGGCCGACGCAGGGGAGCGCTCTCCGGGCTGCACCCCGCCGAACTCCTCGGCCTCGTCCACCGGGGCCTGCTGGAGCGCACCGGGGTGGACCCGGCCGGGATCGGCCAGGTCGTGGGCGGCTGCGTCACCCAGGCGGGCGAGCAGTCCAACAACGTCACCCGCCAGGCGTGGCTGCACGCCGGCCTGCCGTACGGCACGGCGTGCACGACGATCGACTGCGCCTGCGGCTCCTCCCAGCAGGCGGTCCACCTGGTCGCCGGGCTCATCGCCTCGGGCGCGATCGAGGCCGGCATCGGCTGCGGCGTCGAGTCGATGAGCCGGGTCTTCCTCGGGCAGGCGGTCACCCCCGGAACCGGCAGCCCCTTCCCGGAGAGCTGGTCGCTGGACATGCCCGACCAGTTCACCGCCGCCGAGCGCATCGCGGAGCTGCGCGGCGTCACCCGCGCCGACGCCGACGCCCTCGGCCTGACCTCGCAGCGCCGCGCCGCGGCGGCGTGGGCGGAGGGCCGCTTCACCGGCCAGATCATCGAGGTGGAGGCGCCCGTCATCGGCGAGGAGGGGCCGACCGGTGAGACCGTCCTCGTCGACCGGGACCAGGGCCTGCGCGAGACCAGCGCCGAGGCGCTGGCGAGACTCGAGCCCGTCGTCCCCGGGGGTGTCCACACCGCCGGGAACTCCTCGCAGATCAGCGACGGCGCGGCGGGCGTGCTCCTGATGAGCGAGACCAGGGCCCGCGACCTCGGCCTGCGGCCCCGGGCCCGCATCGTCGCCTCCTGCATGGTCGGCGCCGACCCCTACTACCACCTGGACGGGCCGGTGCAGGCCACCGAGCACGTGCTCCGCACGGCCGGGATGGCGCTGTCCGACATCGACCTGGTGGAGATCAACGAGGCGTTCGCCTCCGTGGTGCTCTCCTGGGCGCAGGTGCACGAGGCGGACATGGACCGGGTGAACGTCAACGGCGGCGCGATCGCCCTCGGCCACGCGGTCGGCTCCACCGGCGCCCGGCTGATCACCCAGGCCGTGCACGAGCTGGAGCGCTCGGACCGCTCGACCGCCCTGGTCACCATGTGCGCGGGCGGCGCCCACTCCACCGCCACGGTCATCGAGCGGATCTGAGGGCGGTACGGCCCCGCCGGGCGCGCAGCCGCAGGTACAGCAGGGCCGCCCCGGTCACCAGCAGCGGCCAGAGCAGGTAGACCCCCGACATCACCAGCAGCACCACGACGGCGGCCAGCGAGACCAGCGCCGCCAGGCGCATCCGGCCCCGGGGCAGCAGCCGGAGCGCCGCCGCCGTGCCGACCGCGTACACCGCCACGAACGACCCCGTGGTCAGCAGCACCAGCGGCTCCGGCCCGGTCCCGCTCACCGCGACCGCGCCCATCGCCAGGAACGACAGCGCCGCGACCGCGCCCAGGCTGCGGCGCGGCACCTCGCCGGCCACGCTGCCGCGCGCGAGCCACCGGGGCAGCGCCCCGTCCCGGCCGAGGGCCGCGCCGAGCTTGGCGGCGCTGGCGTAGTAGGCGTTCATCGTGCCGAACGTCAGCAGCAGCGCCGCGGCGGCGGCCGGTATCCGGGCGTTCCCGCCCAGGCCCGCGGCCATCAGCTCGCCCAGCGGCGCCTGCGTGTCCGCCGCGCCCGGGCCGAGGACCGCGACGGTGGCGAACGCCACCGACAGGTAGAGCACGCCCACCACCGCGACCGCGGCCATCGCCGCCCGGGGCAGGTCCCGCTCCGGGCGGCGGAACTCCGCGGCCAGATGGGTGATCGCCTCCCAGCCCGCGAAGCTCCACACCAGCAGCGCCGCCGCCGGCCCGACCGCCGTCCAGCCGTGCGGGGCGAACGGCTGGAGGTTCTCCAGGCGCGCCTGCGGCAGCGAGAGCGCGACCGCGATGAGCAGCAGCGTGACGAGCAGCCCCGCCATGGCCAGCTGCAGGCGCCCGGTCACCCGCAGGCCCGCGGCGTTGGCCGCGGCGACGGCGGCCATCAGTGCCACGGCCGTGCCGACCGTGACGGCGGTCCCGCCGCCGGCCGCCGCCGACACGTAGGCGCCGCAGAACAGCGCCGCGGCGGTCGCGCCCGGCGGGACCGCCAGGTAGAAGCACCAGCCGACCACGGCGGCGGCCCGCTCCCCGAAGGCCAGGCGGGCGTAGGTGGACACGCCCCCGGCGTCGGGGTGGCGGGCGCCGAGCGCGGCGAACACCGCGGCCAGCGGAGCGGACAGGACGACGAGGGCCAGCCAGGCCAGCAGCGACGCCGGACCGGCTTTCTCGGCGGCCAGGGCCGGCAGGGCGATGACGCCGGTGCCGAGCACCGCTCCGACGTACATGGCGGTGCCCTGCGCGGCGGTGAGCCGGCCCGCCGGGGCCGGCGCGATCGTGTGGGTCATGGACGGCAAGCCTTCCGCCTCCCGTCACCGGCCACGAGCAGGAAAAACGTCGGGATGCGCTAAATTCCTGCCATGAGCGGACACGTCGTCGCGGTCGCGGTGACCGACGCCACCCCCGTCTTCGAGCTGGCCGTGCCGTGCGAGGTCTTCGGCGTGGACCGGAGTGACATCGCCGACCCGTGGTACGAGCTGCGGCTGTGCGCGGCGGAGCCGGGCCCGCTCCGCACCACCGCCGGGATGCGCCTGTCCACCGACCACGGGCTGGACGCCCTGCCGGAGGCGGACACGGTCGTCGTGGCGGCCTGCTCGCGCGCCGTGCAGCTCGACCCGCCGCGGCCCCTGCTGGAGGCGGTGCGCGCGGCGCACGCGCGGGGCCGGCGGATCGTCTCCATCTGCAGCGGCGTCTACGTGCTCGCCGCGGCCGGCCTGCTGGACGGGCGGCGGGCCACGACGCACTGGATGAACGCCGGTGACTTCGCCCGCCGCTTCCCCTCCGTCCGCCTCGACCCGGACGCGCTCTACACCGACGACGGTGACATCCTCACCTCGGCCGGGACCGGCGCGGCCATCGACGTCTGCCTCCACCTGGTCCGCCACGACCACGGCGCCGCGGCCGCCGCGGAGGTCGCCCGCCGCATGGTGGTGCCGCCGCACCGCGAGGGCGGGCAGCCGCAGTACGCGCGGCTGCTGGTCCAGCCCGGGCACGACGACGGGCTCGCTCCGGTGCTCGGCTGGGCCCGCGACCACCTGGACGAGCCGGTGACCGTCGCCGACCTCGCCCGGGTCGCCTGCCTGAGCGAGCGCACCCTCACCCGCCGCTTCCGCGACGCGCTCGGGATCACCCCGCTGCAGTGGCTGCTCCAGCAGCGGGTACGGCTGGCGCAGGAGCTGCTGGAGACCACCGACGAGCCGGTCGAGGCGGTGGCGCGGCGCACCGGGTTCGGCACCGCGGCCAACCTCCGCCACCACTTCGGGAGGATCGCAGGCGTCTCCCCGCAGGCGTACCGGCACGTCTTCCGCCACCGCGCCGCCGCGGCCGCCGCCGAGCGCGCCGCCGGGGGCCTCAGCGCGTGACGGACGCGGCCGCGGTGTCCCCGGAGCTCCCCGTGCCCCCGGCGACCCCGGCGGTGCGCTCCACCTCGCGGCGGACCACCTTGCCGGTCGCGTTGCGGGGGAGGGGTTCGGTGGTGATCCGCCACCTGCTCGGGACCTTGTAGTAGGCCAGCTCGCCCTCCGCGTACTCCCGCAGCTCCCGCTCGGCCACCGGCCGCCCGCCGCGGGTCACCACCACCGCCATGACCTCCTGGCCCAGATCCGCATGGGGCACCCCGATGACGGCGCACTCGCGCACGCCGGGGTGCTCGGCCAGGACGCTCTCGATCTCGGCCGGGTAGACGTTCTCCCCGCCGCGGATGATCAGGTCGGAGCGCCGGGCGGTGAGGCGGAGCCGGCCCCGCTCCACCGTGCCGATGTCGCCGGTGTGCAGCCACCGGTCCTCGCGCAGCGCGTTCCGGGTGGCCTCGGGGTCGTTCCAGTAGCCGAGCATGTTGAACGGGCTGCGCACGCAGACCTCGCCCTCCTCGCCCTCGGGTAGCGCCCCGCCGTCCGGTCCGCGGATCTCCAGCTGCACGGTCGCGATGGGACGGCCCAGCGTCCCGGGGTCCTCCGCCAGGTCGAGCGGCGAGGCGACCGTGATCGCGGTCGAGGACTCGGTCAGCCCGTAGCTGTCGGCCAGGGAGTGCTCCGCGGCCGGGAGCGCCGCCCGCAGCCGCTCCTTGAACGCCGGCGAGGACGGCGCGGAGGCCAGCGCGAACGCGGTCAGCGACGACAGGTCGTACGCCGACAGGTCGCCGTGCTCGATCAGCCGGTGCGCCATGGTGGGCACCGCTCCCCAGTTGGTGACCCGCTCCTTCTCGATCAGCCGCAGCACCCCGTCCACGTCGAAGGCGCCCCGGTGCATGACGACCGCGCTGCCGGTCGCCAGGCGCGGCACGGCGAGGTTGTGCAGGCCCGCGATGTGGAACAGCGGGAGCGCCAGCAGGTAGCGCTTGTCCTCCGGCCTCCTCGGGTCGCCGAACGCCCGGGCCACCGCGTCGTTCATCCGGTGGTACTCGATGACCGAGGTGAGGTTCCGGTGCGAGTGCACCGCACCCTTCGGCCGGCCGGACGTCCCGCTGGTGTAGAGGACGACCGCCGGGTCGTCCTCGGCGGCACCGCACTCCGGCGGGTCCTCTCCCGCGAAGAGCGCGGCCAGGCGCGGCACGTCCTCCTCGACGGTCAGCAGGGCGGGGGCGTCCCCGGCCCCGCTCCCGGACAGGGCGGCGGAGACCACCGCGGCCCGCGCGGCGTCGGCGACGACGACCTCCGGCGCGGTGTGGCCCAGCGCGTACGCGACCTCGCGCCGCGACCACCAGGCGTTGTAGCCGACGCAGACGGCGCCCAGGGAGACCGTCGCCCAGAACGCGACGATCCAGGCGGGCGAGTTGGCGGCGGCGACCGCGACGCGGTCGCCGGGGCGCACGCCGTACTCCTCGCGCAGCGCCCGCGCCAGCGACGCGGCCCGCGCCGCGTGCCCGGCGAAGCTCAGCCGCTCGTCCGCCGTCACGATGTAGTCGCGCTCGCCGAACCGGACCGACCGGGCGAGCACCTCGCCGAGGTTCCGGGCCCGGTGGGCGAAGACCCGCATCCGCGAGCCGAGCACCTCCTCCTCGACCAGCTCGAACTCGCCGCCGGGACCGGTCAGTCCCGCCATGACCGCTGCCGCCGCAGCCCTCGGGTCCGTCGGTGTGGACATCGTCTCCCTCTCGTCCCGCCGCCTCGCGGAAGCGCCGCCCGGCGCGTGCGCCCGGCCGCCCATTGTGAACGCCGGCGACGGCGCGGCACCGGCGGTCCCGCTGACCGGGACGGGCTCCGGCACCCCGGCCGGACGGGCGTTCCCGCTCAGCGGGACCGCCGGTTCGCGGCGGCGCGCGCGCCGCACCACCATGGCCGGGGACCGGCCGGAGGCCGCCGGTGCGGAAGGGGAGGCGGACGTGGGGAGCCTGGACGGGAAGACCGCGATCGTGACCGGCGCGGGGCAGGGGGTGGGCCGGGGCATCGCGCTCGCCCTCGCCTCGGAGGGGGTGTCCGTCGCGGTGCTCGGCCGGACCGAGGCCAAGCTGGAGAAGACCTGCGCCCTGATCCGCGAGCGCGGGGCGCGGGCCGAACCCCTCCGGTGCGATGTGAGCGACACCGGTTCGGTGCCGGACGTCGTGGAGGAGGTCGCGGCGCGCCTCGGCGGGATCGACATCCTCGTCAACAACGCCTACTCGGGCGCGTTCGGGCCGCTGCTGTCGATGAGCGACGCCGACTTCCAGCTGGGCTTCCGCAGCGGCCCGTTCGCCGCGTTCGCCTTCATGAAGGCCTGCCATCCGCACCTGAAGCGGCGCGGCGGCGGCAGCATCGTCAACCTCGTCACCTCGGCGATGGTCCGCTGGGACACCAGCACCTACGGCGCCTACGCCGCGGCCAAGCAGGCGATCGGCTCGCTGACCCGGACGGCCGCCGCCGAGTGGGGCGCCGACGGCATCCGCGTCAACTGCATCGCCCCGCACGCCCTGTCACCCGGGCTGAAATGGTGGACGGAGCACAACCCCGCCGAGGCGGAGGAGTTCCGCAGGACCATCCCGCTCGGCTACATCGGCGACTGCGAGCGGGACATCGGGCGGGCCGTGGCCGTGCTCGTCGGCCCGGACATGCGCTATCTCACCGGCGCGACCGTGCCGCTCGACGGCGGCCAGGCCCGTTTCGGATGAGTCCGCACCCGCCCGGGGTCCCCGCCGCGCTCCGGCGTCGCTCTCCGCGGCCTCCGCGACGCGCTCCCCCGGCCGGGACCCGGCCTTCCCGGTCAGCGGGACCGGCCGGGGCGGGGGAGGGCCCCGCCGGTTAACGTCGGCATCCGCCGGTTGACGCCGGCGTGTCGGGCGACCGCCTCCCGCCCGCGGCCGCCCCCGGAGCCCCCGCGGCAGCCCTCCGCGGCACGAGACCCCGAGAAGGAGAAGCAGGCGACATGGATCTGCGCGAGACCGCCGCGCAACGACGGCTCCGCACCGAGCTGCGGAGCTACTTCGCGAGCCTGCTGCCCGAAGAGGAGCGCCGCCGCGCCGGCGAGGAGGGCGTGGGCGGCGAGCGCTTCCGCGAGGTGGTCCGCCGGCTCGGCGCCGACGGCTGGCTCGGCATCGGCTGGCCCGCCGAGTACGGCGGGCAGGGCCGCTCGGCCGAGGACCAGTACGTGTTCTTCGACGAGGTGCAGCGGGCCGGGCTGCCGTTCCCGTTCGTCACCGTCAACACGGTCGGCCCCACCCTGATGCGCCACGGCACCGAGGAGCAGCGCAGGCGCTACCTGCCCGGCATCCTCTCCGGCGACGTCGTCTTCGCCGTCGGCTACACCGAGCCCGACGCCGGCACCGACCTGGCGTCGCTGACGACCCGCGCGGTCCGCGACGGCGACGAGCTCGTCATCGACGGCGGCAAGGTCTTCACCAGCGGCGCGAACACCGCCGACCACATCTGGCTCGCCTGCCGTACGAACCCCGGCGCCCCCAGGCACGAGGGCATCTCGATCCTGATCGTGCCCACCGACGCCCCGGGGTTCTCCTGGAGCCCGATCCGCACGGTGGGCGGCATGGTGGTGACCGCCACCTACTACAGCGGCGTACGGGTGCCCGCGAGCGCCGTCGTCGGCGAGGTCGACGGCGGCTGGAAACTGATCACCACCCAGCTCAACCACGAGCGGATCGGCCTGGCCGCGCTCGGCGGCCGGATGATCCGGCTCTGGGAGGACGTCGTCGCCTGGGCGGGGGAGAACGGCGCGCTCGACGTGCCGTGGGTCCGGCAGGACCTGGCTCGCGCCCACGCCCGGCTGGAGGCGATGCGCCTGCTGAACTGGAAGATGGCCGGCGCGGCCGAGCGCGGCGTCCTGTCCGGGGCGGACGCGGGCGCGGCCAAGGTCTACGGCACCGAGACCCACATCCACGTGCAGCGGACCCTGAGCGGGATCCTCGGCGCGGCCGGCCGGATCCGCCCGGAGTCGCCCGGAGCCGCGCTGGCCGGGCAGATCGAGCAGCTGTCCCGGCAGGGCATCGTGAACACCTTCGGCGGCGGCGTCAACGAGGTCCTGCGCGACATGGTCGCCACCCAGGGGCTGAGCCTTCCCCGGGCGGGACGGGGCGGGTGAGCGGGCGGACCGACGGGCGCGAGGAGAGCGCATGAGCGAGGAGACGGAGCCCGGAGTGCGGGGCCGTACGGGCGGCGGCGGGATGGGCGGCGGTGCGGACGACTACGAGGCGCGGCTGCAGGCGTTCACCGGCCGGGTGCTGGTGCCGTCACGGCCCGCCCCGGACCCGGTCAACCGGCCGATGATCCGGCACTGGGTCGAGGCGATGGAGGACGCCAACCCGGTCTACCTCGACGAGGAGGCGGCCCGCGCCACCGGCAGGCCCGGTATCGTCGCCCCCGCCTCGATGACGCAGGCGTGGACCATGCGCGGCTACGCCGCGACACGGGCGCCGGGCGGGCCGGGCGGCGCCTACGGCGAGCTGCTCGCCCTGCTGGACGAGGGCGGCTACACCTCGGTGGTGGCGACCGACTCGGAGTTCGAGTTCCACCGCGAGCTCGTCCCCGGCGACCGCATCGGCGCGGAGGAGGTCGTCGAGTCGGTCTCGGCGGAGAAGTCCACCGCCCTGGGCGCCGGCCGGTTCATCACCACGCTGCGGACCTACCGCGACGCGGACGGCGAGGTGGTGGCCACGCAGCGCTGGCGCACCCTGCGCTTCCGGCCGAAGAACCGGCCCGGGGAGCGGGCGGGGGAACGGGCCGGGGACCGCACCGGGGAGCGGGCGGAGGGACAGGCCGGGCAGCCGGAGCGGGGCGGGCGGGCCGGGCAGGAGGGGCGGCCGGAGCAGCCCCCGGCGCCGCGGCCCCGGCCCGCGCTCAACCGGGACAACGCGTTCTGGTTCGAGGCGGCCCGCGAGCACCGCCTGCTGATCCAGCGCTGCTCCTCGTGCAAGACGCTCCGCCACCCGCCCGGCCCCTGCTGCGCGGAGTGCGGGTCCTTCGACTGGGACACCGTCGAGGCGTCCGGCCGCGGGCACGTCTACAGCTACGTCGTCAACCACCACCCCCGCCACCCGGCCTTCGACTACCCGCTGGTCGTCGCGGTCGTCGAACTGGCGGAGGGCACCCGGCTCGTCACGAACCTGGTCGGCGTCGCCCCCGAGGAGGCCGGGATCGGCATGCCCGTCGTCCTCGACTGGGCGGACCCCGACCCCGACCTGTCGCTCCCGGTGTTCCGGCCGGCCGAGCAGGAGGGGCGCTGATGGACTTCACCCTTGGCGAGGAGCTCGAGGAGGTCCGCGGCCTGGCGGCGGAGGTCTTCGCCGACCGGGCCTCCACCGAGCGGGTCCGCGCCGTCGAGGGCTCCCCGGGCCGCGTCGACGAGGAGCTCTGGACGGAGCTGGCCAAGGCCGGCCTGCTCGGTGCCGCGCTCCCCGAGCGGGACGGCGGCGCCGGGCTCGGACTGGCCGCCCTCTGCGTCCTGCTGGAGGAGCAGGGCCGCCGGGTGGCCCCCGTACCGGTCTGGTCGGCGGCCGTCGCGGCGCTCGCGATCGCCGGGTACGGCACGGCGGGGCAGCGCCGCGACCTGCTCCCGGCGTTCGCGGACGGGGCGGCGCGGCTCACCCTGGCGCTGGAGGAGTTCGGCCCGCACGACCCGCGTGACCCGCGGTGCGAGGCCCGGCCGGACGGCGGCGCCCCCGGCGGCTGGCGGCTGAACGGGGTGAAGGCGGCCGTGCCCTCGCCGGCCGGGGCGGCCCGCGTGCTCGTCTCCGCGCGCACGGCGGCCGGCTCCGGGCTGTTCCTGGTCGCGGCCGGCGGCGAGGGCGTCTCCTGGGAGCGGGCGGAGACCACCAGCCGCGACCTCGGCGGCCACCTCACCCTGGCGGGCGCGCCCGCGCAGGCGGTCGGGGAGCAGGGCGCCGGAGTGCTCGACCTGGTCCTCGGCCGGGCGTCCGCCGCCCTGGCCGCCCTCCAGCTCGGCGTCTGCCAGGGCGCGCTCCGGCTGGCCGTCGGCCACCTGACCGTGCGCAGGCAGTTCGGACGCCCGCTCGGCGCGTTCCAGGCGGTCCAGCACCAGCTCGCCGACTGCTACATCGAGATCGACGCCATGAGGGTCTGCCTCTGGCGGGCCGTCTGCGCCCTCGACGACGCCCCGGGCGGCCCGGGCGTCCCGGGCGGCCCGGCCGGTCGGGACACGCGGGACGGCGCACCGGACGGCGCACGGGCCGCCCGTGACGCCGAGGCCGCCGCGCTGGTCGCCCGGTGGTGGGCGGCCGAGGCCGGGCTGAACGTCGTCCACCGCGTCCAGCACGTGCACGGCGGGATCGGCGTCGACGTCGACTACCCGGTGCACCGCCACTTCCTGTGGGGCCGGCAGATCGCCGGGACCCTGGGCGGGGCGAGCGCCGCTCTCGCCCGCCTCGGCGACGTGCTGGCGGACAGGGCGGCGGCACCGTGACCCCGCCCGCCTCCGGGGCCGCCGGAACCGTACCGGCCTCGAAGACCTACGACGAGGTCGCGGTGGGCGACACGCTCGGCGAGCTGGCCGTCCCGGTGACCCGCACCATGATCGTCGCGACCGCGCTCGCCTCCCGCGACTACCAGGACGTGCACCACGATCCCGAGGCGGCGGTGGCCCGGGGTTCGAAGGACGTCTTCATGAACATCCTGACCACCAACGGGCTGGTCGACCGGTACGTCACCGCGTGGGCGGGACCCGCCGCCGTGGTGAAGGCCATCCGGATCCGGCTCGGCGCGCCCAACCACCCGGGAGACACCATGGTGCTGAGCGGGACCGTCACCGCCAAACGGGACGAGGACCGCAGGGTGGAGATCTCCGTGCGCGGCGTCAACGGCGTCGGCACCCACGTGACCGGAACCGTCGAGGTACGGCTGCCCGTCGGCGGCCCGTCCTCCGGTCCCGGCGGCCTCGTCGCGGCCGGGATCGCGGACGGCGGTCCGCCTCCGGCCGGAGGCCTTCCGGACGGGGGTCTCCCGGACGGGGGTCCGCCTTTGGGCGGAGGGCCTCCGGAGGGCGGCCGGGACGCGCGGAGCGGCCGCTTCCCGGACGGAGGCGCCGCATGAGCGCCCGCACCCGCTCCGGCGGCCTGTCCGGCGCCGCCGCGATCGCCGGCATCGGCGCCACGGAGTTCTCCAAGGACTCCGGGCGCAGCGAGCTCCGGCTGGCCTGCGAGGCGGTGCTCGCCGCGATCGCCGACGCCGGGCTGGAGCCGTCCGACGTCGACGGGCTGGTGACGTTCACCGCCGACACCAACTCCGAGATCCACGTCGCCCGCAGCACCGGCATCGGCGAGCTGAGGTTCTTCTCCCGCGTCGGCTACGGCGGCGGGGCCGCCTGCGGCACGGTCCAGCAGGCCGCCATGGCGGTCGCCACCGGCGTCGCCGACGTCGTCGTCTGCTACCGCGCCTTCAACGAGCGCTCCGGCGTGCGGTACGGCCTCGGCCAGGCGGACCGGCCGATGGACGCCGGCGCCGAGAGCGCGGCCTACGCGTGGACGACCCCGTTCGGCCTGCTCACCCCCGCGCAGTGGGTCGCGATGTTCGCCCGCCGCTACATGCACGAGTACGGCGCGACCAGCGAGGACTTCGGCCGGGTCGCCGTGGTCGCCCGCAGGCACGCCGCGGTCAACCCGGCCGCCTGGTTCCACGGCCGGCCGATCACCCTGGCCGACCACCAGGCGTCGCGCTGGATCGCCGAGCCGCTGCACCTGCTGGACTGCTGCCAGGAGAGCGACGGCGGTCAGGCGCTGGTCGTCGTCTCCGCGGAGCGGGCGCGCGACCTGCCGCGTCCGCCCGCGGTCATCCGCGCGGCGGCGCAGGGCTCGGGTGCCGACCAGCACATGATGACCAGCTACTACCGGCCGGTGATCACCGGCATCCCGGAGATGGGCCTGGTCGGCGAGCAGCTGTACGCGCAGAGCGGCCTGCGCCCGGACGACATCGGCGCGGCGGTCATCTATGACCACTTCACCCCGCTGGTGCTCCCGCAACTGGAGGAGCTGGGCTTCTGCGCCCGCGGAGAGGCCCGGCACTTCATCGCCGACGGGCACCTGGAGGTCGGCGGCCGGCTGCCCTGCAACACCCACGGGGGCCAGCTGGGCGAGGCGTACCTGCACGGCATGAACGGCATCGCCGAGGCCGTGCGGCTGGTCCGCGGCACCTCGGTCAACCAGCCCGCCGAGGTCGGCCATGTCATCGTCACCGCGGGCACGGGCGTGCCGACCAGCGGCCTCATCCTGGGTCCGGAGGGGTGAGCGCGGCGGATCGGCACGGCCGGGTCCCGTCACGGGAGCGCCTGCCCTACCGGCTCGCGACCACGCGGTCGCCGCGCCGCGCCCACCCGGCCAGCACCTTCCCCGGAAGGACCTGCGTTATGGACGACCCGGCCGCCTCCTTCGACGGTGGGCCGCCTCCCGCGGCGGACGCGCCACGAGCGGATGCCGCCCGGCAACCACCGCTTGCCGGTCTCCACGTCCAGGGCTGGGAGGCGGAGCCGGCCGGGACCGTCTCGCCGGTCGTGTTGGAGGGTCTTCTCCCGTCCGGTGAGCGCTTCCACTACCGGTGCCGCTGGGACACCTGCTCGCTGAGCATCAGTGGGGAGGATCCCGCGGACGTCCCGGACTGGGAGGGTGAGCAGGTGGTCGAAGGCGGTGAGTACGCGGCCGGTCACATCGCGCCGGACGATGCCGTCCGGATCCTGTTGGGACTTCACGCTGTCTGGAGGGGGAGGACCGGTACGGCTGATGAGCCGGGGGATGGGAGCGTTGTCTTCACGTCCTCGCGCCGTCCCACTTCCTTGGAAGTGGGACGGCGCGACAGGGCACGCAGACGGCGTGCATAGGGTCCCGTCGCGCTTTCCGATCGTCCGCCGGTCCTCGGCCGTGTCCGGGCCGTGATCCGCTTACGGAAAGATCGCTGACCGTGAAGATGAAGACGACGATTGCGGCCCTGATGGCCTGCGGCTTCCTGCTGGCGGCGGCCGCGCCCGCCCAGGCCGCTCCCAAAGACCCCGTACGCGCCCTCAAGGGCAAGCTCACCTCCGGACACGGCGTGCGGTTCACCGAGACGACCACACTCTCGGGCGACGACACGATCAAGATTCAGAGCCGTAAGGGGATCTTCCAGTTCGACGCCAGAGGCGTGGCGGCCTCCGACATCACCGCCACTCCCGTGGGCCGTCCCCGCGAGCGCACGATCAGCGTCGGCAAGGTCAGCTACACCTCGGGCGGCATGTGGGAGGACCGCTTGCCGGAGGGCAAGTCCTGGCTCAAGGGCAACGCCCTGCTCGGTGGCGGAAGCGGCTTCTACGGGCAGGTCATCAACCCCGTCGAGCCGAAGACCCTGGCGGCCCTGGTCAAGAAGGGCCGGCTGAGCGGGAGCACGCTCACAGGGAAGATCACCTTCAAGGAACTGGCGAAGGCGTCGCGCTGGTTCGATGCGTCGGTCCCGCTGCGCATGCACAACGGCACGAAGGTCTCCTACACCCTCACGCTGACCCCGGCCGGGCTGGTGAGCAGGGTGAAGTCGTCGTACGCGGCCACGGGCGTGTTCGACAAAACCGAGTTCGAAGGCAAGACGATCACGATCGACAGCCGCTTCACCGGGTGGGGCACCAGGGTGTCCGTCAAGGCGCCACCTTCCGAGAAGGTGACCACCGACACGGGTGACTGACCGCTTGCCGTCCCGTCGGGCCCGGGCCACCACACCGTCGGCGGCCCGGGCCCGCACACGGCGTGCCCTGGCTACAGCCTCGTGAGTGACGATCAGGCAGCGCCGGGCCGACTCGTCGCCCGGACGCCTCCACAGGACCCGGGGCGGACCACCTGGGCGACGGCCGGCGGGCCGGTGGCGTCAGACGGTTCGGAGGTTCTCGTGGACCTGGGTGTTCTGGGCGGCCGCGATCTTCCAGAGACCTTCTTCCTTGGCGAGGATGTAGAAGGGGCGTCCTTCGGGGCCGTCGGCGCGGGTGCCGTCAGGGTTGAGGGGCACCTGGTGGACGTTGACGGCGGCCACGTCCGGGCGGATGAAGAGGATCCGAACCGGAGTGTAGGCGGCGGTTCCGTGCCGGGTGGAGCCCGGAAGGACCTGGGCGGTGAAGTCGTGGATGGTCTGCCAGCCGGAAAGGCGTCTGCCGTGCCCGGTCGTCCAGACCGGGTCCGCCTTGCGGAACAGGCTGAGAAAAGCCTCGACCCGCTCGTTTTGCTGGGCTTCCTGAACCGCGGCCACCAGGCCGACGATCGCGTCCACGTCGTTCTGAGGGTCGTCCGCAACGCCGAAGATCTCAAGACTCATCATCGCTCCTTCGAATACCGGTCGGGCAAGACCGTTGTGATGACCGTAGAACCTCGACTTAACTTGATGGCAAGCCTGGATCGAACCGCGCTCGCCCAAGACGGGTGAGGCCGTATCGGGAGCCCCTTCCTCGTCGGCGAGGTCTCCCCACGCCATGGCGATGGCCTGCAAGGCCGTAATGCGAAACGAAGGCGGTCTTGATCTCAACGCATCCGCCGGGAGGCCCGCGCCGACGTCCACGGAGCGCTCCTCAGGCGCGGCTGCGCCCTGATCCGCCTGCCCGGTGACCGTCCGGTTTCCGGATCGGCGCTTGGCATGACCGGCCGTTCGGCTGCTGCTCAACCCCCGCACCTCACAGGAGCCAGAGCATGAACACCACCGTTCTGCACCGCGCGCAACGGACGCGCCGGCCGATGGGCCGGCCGGTGTGGTCGCTCGGCGACAGCCTCGCCGAAGGCCGGGTCGACGTCGAGCTGCGATGAAGGCATCGTCCCGCTCGACGGTCACGCGCCACGGAACGGCGGGGACCCACCGCCGCTCACCGGTGGAAGTCGCAGCTCACCGCTTTCCCGGGGACTCCCGGACGGGTTCCGGGACGTCTGCGGCGCCGGAGGGACTCGGGGGGTCGAAGCGGGCCCCGGGCGCGTCCGGATCGGTCCGGGCCAGGATGTGGCGGGTCAGCGGGGCCACGCGCATCCCGTCGCGCTCCTCGGAGGAGGTGAAACGGAAGCGGGCGACCTCCTCCCCGTCGGGCACCGGCTCACCGGCGACGATCCGGCAGGCGAACACCGTCGTCACGTACTCGACGCGGTCGCCGTTGCGGTACTCGGTGACGCACTCGGGACCGCCGAACACCCCCAGCACGGCCGTGGGCTCCACCTCGACGCCCAGCTCCTCGCGCATCTCCCGGACCAGGGCGTCCGCCGGCCGTTCGCCGGGGTCGACCGCTCCACCGGGCAGGATCCAGCGGCCGCTGTCGACGTCCTCCACCAGCAGGATCCGGCCCTCCCCGTCGGTGACGACGGCCGTCACCGCCGGTATCAGCAGCAGGTCGTGCCCCACGTACTGCCGCAGCCGTCTCAGGTAGGCCGATATCGCCACGGGCTCTCCTCACGCTGTGTTCACGCTGTGTCCGGCGGGTCCGGAGACGATGACGGCGGCCCGCTCCGGGTCCATGAGATCGTCTCCGCGCCGGTGGGGCAAGGCGCCGTCCGGTTCCGGCGAGCGCGGACCTGGACGGAGGGCGGGGGTCATGCGGGACGCCTACAACCTCAAGGTCGTCGGAACCGACCGCTATCCGCTCTGCCGCTGACGGCTGCCGGCGGTGACGCCGGGCTCGCGGCCGGGTCGTGATCATCGGGTTCCCACCACCTCAGGTGGGCGGCCGCCTGGGTCACCGGTTCGATGATCTCCCATGCCTCGGCGATCAGCCCCTCGTCGAGGCGCCAGATGTCGACGACCGCGATCCCCGGCCCGGCGCCGGGAAGCCGGCGCCGGGAGTGCATCACGACGTGATCGCCGTCGGCCAGCAGGTGCTCGATCTCGACGTGCATGCCGGCGAGCGGGACGAGCGCGGCGCGTACGGCGGCGAGCCACTCCGCCTTGGTCTTCGAGGTCGCATCCGGCCGGTGATGGACGAAGCCGTCGCTCAGCAGCGGTGCGAGCGCATCGACGTCGCCCGTGGCGACCAGTGCCGTCAGCGCCCGCCGGACGATGCTCCTGTTGTCTGGGGTCGTGTTCCGCTTGGTCACGGGCAGCAGTGTCCCCGCCGCCCGCGAGGGTTGTCGATGAACTCGCATTTCATGGCGTCCGGCTCTCCGGCGGGTAGCATCGGCGGCCATGCACACGGTGGGGGAACTGCTGCGGCAGTGGCGGCGTCGCCGACGGCTCAGCCAGCTCGATCTCGCGATCGCCGCCGATGTCTCGGCTCGTCACGTCAGCCTGGTGGAGACCGGCAGGTCCAACCCGAGCGCCGACATGATCCTCCGGCTCGCCGATCAGCTCGATGTGCCGCTGCGCGAGCGCAACCGGCTGCTGCTCGTCGGCGGCTTCGCTCCCCGCTACGCCGAGCGGCCGCTGGACGGGGACGGGCTGGCGGCGGCCCGGGACGCGGTCGCAAGGGTACTGCGGGCCCATGAGCCGTACCCGGCGCTGGTCATCGACCGCCGATGGAACATCGTGATGAGCAACCGCGCCGTCGACCCGTTCCTCGCCGGCGTCGCCCCCGATCTGCTGCGGCCGCCGATCAACATGGTGCGGCTCGGACTGGACCCGCGCGGACTCGCCCCTCACATCGTCAACCTGGCCGAGGTGCGTGCACTGCTGCGTGGCCGCATCACGCGTCAGCTCGCCGTGGCCCCCGACCCCGAGCTCGCCGCGATCTGCGAGGAACTGCTGGCGCCCGGCTCCGAGGAGGCGGGCCATCCGGCCGAGTCCGAGATCGCGGTTCCGATGATCTTCCGCTTCGGCGGCCGGGAACTGCGGCTGTTCTCGACCACGACCACGTTCGGCACCCCGATGGACATCACGCTGGACGAGGTCGCGGTCGAGTCGTACTACCCGGCGGACGCCGAGAGCGCCGCCCACTTCACCGCATCCGACGCTCACGCCGAGGCGTAGCCGCCCGCCCGGCGGCGAGCGGCGGCGACCGCGATTCCGCGACACTTAGGTATTGACCTAAGTGTCGATGGCCACCATACTTAGGTGTGTGCCTAAGGAACAGGAACGGCTCGACCAGGTCTTCCAGGCTCTGGCCGATCCGACGCGACGCAAGGTGATCGAACGGCTCGTCTCGGGGCCGGCCGCCACCTCGGAGCTGGCGGAGCCGTTCGACATGGCGCTCCCGTCGTTCACCCAGCACCTGGCGGTGCTGGAGCGCGCCGGGCTGGTGACCTCCGCCAAGCAGGGGAGGGTGCGGACCTACCGGCTCTCCCGGGCCGGCCTCGAGGCCGCCGACGGCTGGCTGGCCGAGCAGCGCCGGCTGTGGGAGCGGCGCCTCGATCAATTCGACCACTTCGTGACCACTCTGAAGGAGCAAGGATGAGCTTCACCCCGTACGTCCTCGACCCGAACCTCGACATCGAACTCACCCGGGAGGTCGATGTGGCGCCCGAGCTCGTCTGGAAGGCGTGGACCACGCCGGACCTGCTCAAGCAGTGGTTCGCGCCGAAGCCCTTCGAGACGCCCCACTGCGAGATCGACCTGCGCCCCGGCGGGATCTTCCGCACGGTGATGCGCTCTCCGGAGGGCGCGGAGTTCGACGGGGCGGGCTGCTACCTCGACGTGGTCCCGAACGAGCGGCTGGTGTGGACCAGCGCGCTGGCGCCCGGCTACCGCCCGCAGGAGGGCGACCTGCCCTTCACGGCGGTCATCGAGCTCCAGCCGAACGGCTCCGGCGGCACCCGCTACCGCGCGATCGCCATCCACCGGACGCCGGAGGACAACAAGAAGCACGCGGACATGGGCTTCGTCGAGGGCTGGGGCGCGGCGCTCGACCAGCTCGTCGCCCTCGTCAAGGCGAGCTGAGACCCCCGGCGGGCCCGCGGTGGCCCCGGCTCCGCGCCGGAGGCCGCCCCGGGCCCGCCGCTCCGCCGGCCGTGCTCCGCCGCCGGGCGGGACCGGGCGCGCAAACGGTCCGGCCGGGCCCGGTACGGCCCGGCCGGACCGGATGGCGTCGTCAGAACCGGTCGAACTTGGTGTCGTCGATGTCCGGAACGACGACGTCCACACCGGTGAACACCGGCGCAGTGACGCCGTTCAGGTTGTACTGGCCGTTGCCGTTGTGGTGGGCCCCGTGGCGCGAGGGCCCGTCGTATCCGTACCCGCCGCCGGAGCCACCGCCGGAGACCGCGGGGGAGGCGCCGGGACGGCGCGCCCCGTGCCCGGAGGCGGTGCCCGTGGTGAAGAACGCCATGGTGGCCTGGAGCTGAGCCGTCTGGGCGGACATCTCCTCGGCGGTGGCCGCCAGCTCCTCACTGGACGAGGCCGTCTGCTGCGTGACCTTGCTGATCTGGGTCATCGCGGTGTTGATCTGGCGGACGCCGGTGGACTGCTCGCTGCTGGCCGCGGCGATCTCCTGGACCAGGTCGGAGGTCTTCGTGATGCTCGGGATGATCGTGTTGAGCAGTTCCCCGGCGCGTTCGGCGGTCTTCACGCTGCCGGCGGCCAGCTCGCTGATCTCCTGGGCGGCGATCTGGCTCCGTTCGGCGAGTTTGCCGACCTCGGTGGCGACCACGGCGAACCCCTTGCCGTGCTCCCCGGCGCGGGCGGCCTCGATCGTGGCGTTCAGCGCGAGCATGTTGGTCTGGAAGGCGATGTCGTCGATGATGCCGATCTTGCTGGTGATCTCCTTCATCGCCTCGACGGTCTTCAGGACGGCGTCGCCGCCCTCCATGGCCTCGGCGGCGGCCTTCGTGGCGATGCCCTCGGTGACGACGGCGTTCTCGCTGTTCTGGGTGATGCCGGAGGTCATCTGCTCGATGGCCGCGGTGGTCTCCTCCACACTGGCGGCCTGCTCGGTGGCGGCCTGCGACAGGCTCTGAGAGGCGCCGCTGATCTGGTTGGCGGCGCTGTTGAGCTGCGCGGTGGAGTCCAGCACCCCGCCGACGGTCTCGGAGAGCCGGTCCAGGGCGCTGTTCAGCGCGATGCCCATCCGCCCGACCTCGTCGCGGCCGGCCACGGTCAGCCGCTGGTCGAGACGTCCGCCGGCGAGACCGGTGAGGACGGTCACGGCCTGGCTCAGGGGCCGGGAGATCGCCCGGCTGATCGCCTGGACGACCGAGAAGGTGAGCACCAGGGCGAGCACGATGAGGGTGATCAGGATCGTCTGGGCGGTGTCGTGGGCGGAGGCCGATTCGTCCAGCCGCGCCTGCGCGTTCCGGTCCGCGCCTTCCAGCAGGCCGGCCAGGGCCGTTTCGGCCCTCGTCGCGATCGGCGTGACCTTCTCGTTGACGACCCGGTTGAAATCGGCGTACTTGCCGGCCTTGGCCAGCGGCATCAACTCGTCCGACACGGTCTGCTTGTACGCGTTCCACGCGTCGAGGAACGCACGCCGCTCGTCTTCGCCGCCGGCCGCGTCCCGAGCGGTGAAGTCGGCCCAGGCCCGGTCCAGGGCGGCGGCGGACTCCTGCACGTCCGCGATCCCGGCTTCGCTCTCGGCGCTGCTCTGGGCCATCGCGGCCCTGTTCGTCTTGAGCCGGACCTTGAGGTAACCGGCCTCGACGTCGCCGATCATCTGAACGTCCCGCAGGTTCCCGTGGTAAAGATCGTCCAAGCGCTGCTGGGTGCCGCCGAGCTGGACCAGGCCCACCGCGCCGACGGCCAGCATCAGGGTGAGGACCACGATGGCCAGGGCGCGCAGCTTCCACACGACCGACAGGTCGCGGAACGCGGACATGATCGAGCGACGACGGATGTCTTCGTCTGCCATTTCTCCCAAGGCTCCTTAACCGCCTCTGCCGCACAGCGGGGCGGGGATGTCTGTCATAACCGCCCCAGAATCGGCCCGTTCCGGCTCCGCCTGAGCGCTTCCGGGCAACCGCGTCCCCGGCCCGGCCGCGTCCCCGGCCTCCGGCACCCCGCCTCCGTGCGCCCGCCGGCGGGGAGGGCGGGGAACCGGCGGGCGCCGCGCCGGAAGGACGATCTGCGGAAATCACCTTGACTGGCGTGCGGCCGCGCCGATGTGTGTGCCCGGACGTTAGTACGCCACGAAACAGACGGGTGCGGGTCACGGGACGCGCGGTCCCCGCCTGCCCGAAAGGATCATCCGGTGAGTGACATCTCCGCAGCGCACGGGGGCGCCTCGGCCAACGGTTCGCCGGCCGCCGAACCGGCCCGCTACCTGACCTTCACCCTCAACGGGGATGCCTACGCCCTCGACATCTTCCACGTCATCGAGATCCTCGAACACCGCCGGCTGACCGTGGTGCCGACGATGCCGGAGTTCGTGCGCGGGGTGATCAACCTTCGCGGCCGGGCCGTCCCGGTGATCGACCTCGCCGTCCGGCTCTCCCGGGGAAGCACGGAGATCAAGAAGCGGACGAGCGTCATCATCGTCCACATCAACGACGCGTCCGGGGACGTCGCCGGCGCCTCCGCGAGGGGCAAGCGCACCGGGCAGGACATCGGGATCCTGGTCGACACCGTCAACAAGGTCGTCGCCTTCGAGGACGACGACATCGAGCCGGCCCCCGCCTTCGGCGCGGGCATCCGGGCCGACTACATCAGCGGCATGGCCAGGCGGGAGGGCGACTTCGTCATCGTGCTGGACGTCGACAACGTCCTGTCGATCGCCGACATGGCCGGTCTCGCCGGGCCGGCCGCGGGCGCGCCCGCCGGCCACGGCGGTACGGCGAGCGAGGTCCCGTCAGCATGACACCGCCGATCGCGGAGCCGCTCGCCATCACCGGAGGCGAGTTCGGCTACATCAGCGAGCTGCTGCACCGGCATACCGGCATCAGGCTCACTCCCGGCAAGGAGGCCATGGTGGCCAACCGGCTGGACCGGCGACTGCGCCAGCTCGGGATGGGTTCCTACAGCGAGTACATCCGGCTCCTCGAGCGGCCGGACCAGGAGGCGGAGGTGGGCTACGTCGTCGACCGGCTGACCACCAACGAGACGTTCTTCTTCCGCGAGGCGCCGCACTTCGGCTTCCTGCGGGACACGGTCGTGCCCTCGCACCGCGGGCACCGGCCGCTCCGGTTGTGGAGCGCGGCCTCCTCGACCGGCGAGGAGGCCTACACCGCGGCGATGGTCCTGGCCGACGCCGCGCCGGCCACGCCGTGGGAGATCGTCGGCACGGACGTCTCGTCCCGGGTCGTGGCGGTCGCCCGCCGGGGCGTCTACCCGATCGCGGCCGCGGAGAGGATCCCCCGGCCGCTGCTGCGGAAGTACTGCCGCAAGGGCCGCGACGACTACGCCGGGCTCATGGCGATCGCCCCCGAGCTCCGGGCGAAGGTGACGTTCCTGCACGCCAACCTGATGACGGACCTCCGGTCGCTGGGCAGGTTCGACGTCATCCTCCTGCGCAACGTGATGATCTACTTCGAGGCCCCCACCAAGCACGAGCTGGTGGCCCGGGTGCAGGAGATGCTCCACCCCGGCGGCCACCTGATCGTCGGCCACTCCGAGTCGCTCAGCGGCATCACGTCGCGGCTGCGCATGGTCACGCCGTCCGTCTACCGGCTCGACGGAGACGGCCGTGGCTGAGCGGGGCCCGGGCGCCGGCCCGATCAAGGTGCTGATCGTGGACGACTCCGCCGTCATGCGGCAGGCGCTGACCTCCCGGCTGCACGCCAGTGCCGGCATCGAGGTGATCGCCGCCGTGCCGGACCCGATCTTCGCGATGAGGCGGATGAACCAGTCCTGGCCCGACGTCGTCCTCCTCGACCTCGAGATGCCGAGGATGGACGGCCTCACCTTCCTCAAGAAGATCATGGCGATCCGGCCGACACCCGTCGTGATCTGCTCGGCCCTGACCGAGCGCGGAGCGCGGACGGCGATGACCGCCCTGGCCGCGGGCGCGGTGGCCGTCATCGCCAAACCCGCCACCGGGCTGCGGGGGTTCGTCGAGGACAGCTCCGACGACATCGTCACCGCCGTCCGCGCCGCGGCGGCCGGCCGGGTGAGGCGGCCGGACACGGCCACCCGGCCCGCCGTGCCCCCGCCCGTGCCGCACCGGCCCGGCACGCCGCCCGGTGCGGCCGGGCCGGTCGTCGCGATAGGCGCCTCCACCGGGGGCACCCAGGCGCTGGAGACCGTTCTCACCGCGCTCCCGCGGGTGGACTTCGGCATCGTCGTGGTCCAGCACATGCCGGCGGTGTTCACCAACGCCTTCGCCGCCCGTCTGGACCCGATGTGCCAGGTCACGGTCAAGGAGGCCGCGGACGGCGACCCCGTGCGCGCCGGACACGTCCTGGTGGCGCCCGGCGGGCGGCACATGGAGCTGCGGAACTCCGACGGCCGGTACCGGGTGCGGATCTCCGACGGCCCGCCGGTCAACCGGCACCGGCCGTCGGTGGACGTGCTGTTCCGCTCGGTGGCCGAGGCGGCCGGGCCCGGCGCGCTGGGGATCATCATGACCGGCATGGGCGACGACGGCGCCCGCGGCCTGCTGGAGATGCGCCGCCGCGGCGCCCTCTCCATCGCCCAGGACGAGGCGACCTGCGCCGTGTACGGCATGCCGGGTTCCGCGGTCGCCCTGGGCGCCGTCGACCGTGAAGTACCACTCCCCTCGATCGCGGAGGTGATCCGTCAGCATGGCTGAACCGATTCAGCTGCTCCTCGTCCTCGTCCTCGGCGGCGTGCTCGGTTACGGGTTCGCGTCGGCACGGGCCCGGCGGGCCGTCCGGGCCCGCCAGGTCTCTGCGGCCGCGCCGGCGCCGGACACGCCGGCGCACCTGCATCTGATCACCGACCTCGCCACCAAGGTCGCCCCGGTCTGGTCAGCCCAGATCGACTCCTCCCGTGCCCAGATGGAGACGGCGGTCAGCGGCCTGGCCGAGCAGTTCGGCGGCATCGTGTCGAATCTGGACGAGGTCCTGGCCTCATCCGCGGTCGTGCTCGACGACGGTGACGGCGGCGCCTTCGAACGCAGCCGCAAGCGCCTCGGCGACGTCGTCGGGACCCTGGACGACACGCTCGCGGTGAAGCGCCGGGCGTCCCAGGAACTGCACACGCTGCTCGGCCTCAACGAGGAGCTGAAGCGGATGGCGGCCGAGGTCACCGGGATCGCCGGCCAGACGCATCTGCTGGCGCTCAACGCCTCCATCGAGGCGGCCCGGGTCGGCGCGGCGGGCGCGGCGTTCGGGGTCGTCGCCTCGGAGGTCCGCCAGCTCGCCGACCGGTCGCTGGGCATCAGCGAGCGGATGGAGACCAAGGTGACCGGCATCGCCGAGGCGATCGAGTCGGTGCTGACGGCCGCGCAGGAGTCGGCCGAGCGGGAGGACCACGCCGTGGCGCAGGCCAACGACGAGGTCCAGGGGGTCCTCGAGGACCTGCTGTCGGTGGTCTCCACGGTCCGGGACTCGTCGGCCCAGCTGGAGAACGCGGCGGTCGGCATCCGGGCGGAGATCAACGAGGCGATCGTGAACCTCCAGTTCCAGGACCGGGTAGGCCAGGTACTGCAGCACCTGCGTGACAACATCGACCGGCTCCCGGAGCTCATCGCCCGGACCCGGGAGGCGGAGCCGGGCGGCGCCTCGCTGGACGCCGAGGCGCTGCTGAAGGCTCTGGCCGAGGACTACACGATGCACGAGGAGCGACAGGCCCACCACTCCGGTGCCGTCGCCCGGGTGCGCGAATCCGAAATCACATTCTTCTGAGGGGACAGGAAATGCCCAAGAGCGTTTTGATAGTCGACGACTCCGCCTCGGTCCGGCAGGTGGTCACCATCGCGCTACGCGGCGCGGGGTACGACGTGATCGCCGCCGTCGACGGACAGGATGCCCTGAAGAAGCTGACCGGGCAGCGGATCCACCTGATCATCTCCGACGTCAACATGCCGAACATGGACGGCATCACCTTCGTCCAGGAGGTCAAGAAGCTGCCGGCGTACAAGTTCACACCGATCATCATGCTCACGACCGAGTCCCAGGAGGACAAGAAGCGGCAGGCCCAGGCCGCCGGGGCCAAGGCCTGGGTGACCAAGCCGTTCCAGCCCCCGCAGATGCTCGCCGCCGTGGCGAAGCTGGTCCAGCCATGACCGCGTCCCCTCCCCACCGGATCGCCGTCGACGACGAGCTGACGATCATCACCGCGGCCGAGTACAACCGGCGGCTCGCGGCGGCCCTGAGCGACGGCGCACCGGTGGAGGTGTGCCTGGCCGGGGTGACCGACCTGGACACCGCCGGTCTCCAGGTGCTGCTGCACGCCCGCCGGGAGGCGCACCGTCTGGGCCGGACCGTCACGTTCCGCGATCTCAACGAGGTGGTCCGCGACACCCTGGCCGTCGCCCACCTCGACGGCGTGCTGGACGGCACCGCGCAGACCGTGACCGGACGATCGGAGGCATGATGTCCCTCGGTGAGGACCTGGGCCAGGCGCTCGGCACCTTCGTCATCGAGGCCCGGGAGTTGCTCCAGGACATCGAGGACGGGCTGATCGCGCTGGAGGACGACCCGGCCGCGGACGAGACCGTCAACGCGCTCTTCCGCGCCGTGCACACGCTGAAGGGGTCGGCGGGCCTGTTCGGCCTGGACCACCTGGTGGAGTTCACCCACGTGGTCGAGACCGTGCTGGGCCTCGTGCGTGAGGGCGCACTCGGCGTGTCGCCCGGGCTGGTCAGCGCCGTGCTCCCGTGCGCGGACCACATCGCGGCCATCGTGGAGGGGGTCGCCGCGGGGCAGACGCAGGCGAGCCCCTCCCAGGTGCGCGCAGGTGAGGACCTGCTGGCCGGGCTGCGGCCGTTCCTGTCCGCGGACACGGCGCAGACCCGCCCCGCCGGGAGTGTTCCCGGGCCGCCCGCGGAGACCGGTCCGGCCCGTCCCGACGTCGCCTGGGAGCTGAGCCTGCGTTTCGGCCCGGACAGCCTGCGCAACGGCATGGATCCGCTGGCCTTCCTCCGCTACCTGGGCACCATGGGTTCGGTGACACGCGTGACGACGGACGTCGACGCGCTGCCCGAGGCGGACGGGATGGACCCCGAGACCTGCTATCTCGGCTTCGAGGTGCACCTCGTCACCGACGCCCCGAAAGCCGAGATCGAAAATGTGTTCGAGTTCGTGCGCGAGGACGGCGACATCCGCATCGTGGCGGCCGACGACCAGACCGACTCCTACGTGCAGCGCATCCAGTCGCTGCCGGAGAGCGAGCGGGTCGGCGACATCCTGGTCCGCAGCGGAGCGGTCACGGAGGCCGAGATCGCCAGGGCCCTGCGGATCCAGCAGGAGCGATCGGCGGGATACGCCGAGCCGCCGGTGCGGATCGGCGAGGTGCTCGTCGAGGAGAACATCGTCGGGCAGCCCATCGTGGAAGCGGCGCTGGGCAAGCAGCGGGGGACGGTCGAGGCGCGTTTCCACGACACCCAGACCATCCGGATCGACGCGTCCCGGCTCGACAAGCTCATCGACCTCGTCGGCGAGCTGGTCGTCGCCCAGGCCAGCACGGGCATGCGGCCGGCCGCGGCGGGGCAGGGCGGTGCGCTGCAGGCGGAGAGCGAGGTCATGCGGTTGGTCGACGAGGTCCGGCACAGCGCCCTGGCGCTGCGCATGGTGCCCATCGGCACCACCTTGCGGCGCTTCGAGCGGGTCATCCGGGACGTCTCCATGGACCTGGGCAAAGAGGTCGCCCTGGTGGTGACGGGAGGTGACGCCGAGATGGACAAGGCCCTCGTCGAGCGGATCGGCGACCCGCTGCTGCATCTGGTCCGCAACTCCCTTGACCACGGGATCGAACCGCCCGAAGAACGCGTCCGGCGCGGCAAGCGGGCCCGGGGCACGCTGCGGCTCAACGCCTTCCACGACGCCGGCAGCGTCGTCATCGAGGTCATCGACGACGGCCGGGGGCTCGACCGGGAGCGGATCCTGGCCAAGGCCGCCGAGCGGGGGCTGGTGGCGCCCGGGGCCGTCCTGAGCGATCAGGACGTGTACGGGCTGATCTTCGAACCCGGGTTCTCGACCGCGGAGTCGGTCTCCAGCATCTCGGGGCGGGGGGTCGGCATGGACGTGGTGCACCGCAGCGTCACCGAACTGCGCGGCAGCATCGAGATCGACTCCACGCCCGGTGTGGGGACCACCATGCGGATCCGGCTGCCGCTGACATTGGCGATCATCGACGGATTCCTCGTCGGCGTCGGCGAGTCGTCGTTCATCATCCCGCTGGACCGCGTCACCGAGTGCGTCGAACTGCCGGCGGGCCCTGCCGACCGTGACTGCATGTACCTGCGCGGCGAGGTCCTGCCGTTCATCCGGCTGCGGTCCCTGTTCGACATCCCCGGCGAGCCGGCCCGCCGCCAGAGCGTCGTCGTCATCGAGCAGTCGGGGCAGCGGACCGGCCTGGTCGTCGACTCCCTGATGGGCGAGGTCCAGACCGTCATCAAGCCGCTGGGCCCGCTGTTCAGCAGTCTCAACTGCGTCAGCGGCTCGACCATCCTCGGCAACGGCGAGGTGGCGCTCATCCTGGACGTCGGCCCGCTGGTCGCCGGCCACGGCGAGCGGGAACGCCTCCGCGTCGCGGGATAGGCCGCGAGACGGCGGGCGCGTCCGCCGTGCGACCCGGTCCGTGCGGGGCGGCGCACCGGGCGACGCTCCCGAGGTCCGGTCCGGCTTCCGTCAGCCGGGTCGGCCCCGGTCCCGTTCCCGGGTGACCACGTAGCGGGCGGGGACCTCGCCGCCGCCGTGGACGGCGAGGTCCGCTCCCGTGACGTAGGCGGACAGGTCGCCGGCCAGGTAGAGGCAGGCGTCGGCGACGTCGGCGGGCGCCGCCATCCGCGCCATCGGGATCACCCCGGCGACCGCGGCCCCGCCGTCCTCGCCGTACACCGCGGCCGCGGCCTCGGTCCGCACCAGCCCGGTGGTGATGTGGTTGACCCGCACCTTCGGCGACCACTCCAGCGCCAGCGCCCGGGTGAGCGCGAGCAGCCCGGCCTTGGCCGCGGCGTAGGCCGCGACGCCCGGCTGCGGGTCGTGGGCGGCGACGCTGCCGATGTTGACGATCGAGCCGCCGCACTCCTGGCCCTGCATCACCCGGTTGGCCGGCTGCGCCACGTAGAACGGCGCGAGCAGGTTCAGGCCCACGATCTTCTCGACGAACCGCGGGGAGACCGTCGCCGCGTCCGCCGAGGGCGAGCCGCCGGCGTTGTTGACGAGCACGTCGAGCCGGCCGAGCAGGCCGGCCGCGCTGTCCACCAGGCCCGCGGCGGCCGCGGCGTCCCGCACGTCGGCGGCGACGAAGCGGGCCGTCCGGCCGCCCGCGCGCGGCAGGGCGGCGGGCTCGGCGCGCCCGCAGACCACCACTTCGGCGCCGGCCGCCAGGAAGCGCTCCGCGATCGCGCGCCCGATGCCCCTGGTCCCCCCGGTGACCAGCACCGTCCGGCCGGTGAAGTCCATCGTCACGTTCATCGTCGCCTCCCGGTGCGCGCGGCCGTTCCCGCCCCCGGAGGGTACGGCCGCGCGCGGCGGAGGCGGGCGGACGGTACCGATCACCGGGACAACCGCTCCCGGGAGCGGGGGCCGGGCGGCACCATGGCGGCACGGCAGCGGCACGGCGGCAGTACGGCGGCGCCGCGCCCGCACCGCAGAACGGCCCGCACCGGGGCCCCCACCGAGGCAGGGAGTCCATGAGCGAGAACGACGCACCGACGATCCCGCGGATCCTGGACCGCGCCGCCCGTGACTTCCCGGACCTGGAGGCCGTGGTGGACGGCCCGGTCCGGGTCACCTACGGCGGGCTGCGCGACCGGGCCCGCCGGGCGGCGCGGGCCCTGCTCGCCTACGGCCTGCGGCCGGGGGAGCGGATCGCGATCTGGGCGCCGAACGGCCTCGAATGGATCGTGACCGCGCTGGGGGCGGTGAGCGCCGGGCTCGTCCTGGTGCCGGTCAACACCCGCTACAAGGGCGAGGAGGCACGGTGGCCGCTGGCCCGGAGCGGGGCGCGGCTGCTCTTCGTGGAGAACGGCTTCCTCGGCAAGGACTACCCGGCCGTGCTCGGCGCGGAGGAGCCCGGCGGGCGGGCCCGCGGCGCCGCGGGGCCGGTGCCGGGCCTGCCGGAGCTGATCGCGGTGATCGACTTCGGCGGCCGCACGGCGGCGGGCACGGGTGCGGGCACGGACGCGGATACGGGGGCGGGCACGGATGCCCGCGCGGGTGGGGGCGCGGACGTGCCCGCGGGGCAGGGAAGCCGCGCGGGCGCGGGCGGGGTGCCCTGGGCGGAGTTCCTGGCCGCGGGACGGGCCGTGCCGGAGGAGGAGGCCGCGGCGCGGGCGGCGGCGGTGGCCCCCGGGGACGTCGCGGACGTGCTGTTCACCTCCGGCACGACCGGCAGGCCCAAGGGCGTCATGTGCACCCACGGCCAGGACGTGCGGACCTACGAGGCGTGGTGCGGCCGGACCGGGCTCGCCCGCGGCGACCGCTACCTCATCGTCAACCCGCTCTTCCACGCCTTCGGCTACAAGGCGGGCGTGCTGGCCTGCCTGCTGCGCGGGGCCACGATGGTGCTCCAGCGGGTCTTCTCGCCGGAGGAGACGATGCGGCTGATCGAGACCGAGCGGATCACCGTCCTGCCCGGACCGCCGACGATCTACACGTCCCTGCTGGACGCGCCGGAGCGCTCCCGCCACGACCTGTCCTCGCTCCGGCTCGCGGTCACCGGCGCGGCCACCGTGCCGGTCGCCCTGGTCACGCGGGTACGCGCCGAGCTCTTCCCGCAGGTCGTCACCGCGTACGGGCTCACCGAGTCGTGCGGCACCGTGACCTCCTGCTCCCTCACCGACGACGACGTGACCGTGGCGACGACCTCCGGCCGCCCCATCGAGGGCGTGGAGGTCAAGGTGGTCGACGGCGGGGGCGAGCCGGTGCCGGCCGGGGAGGACGGCGAGATCCTGGTCCGCGGGCACAACGTGATGCTCGGCTATCTCGGCGATCCCGGGGCGACCGCGGAGGCGGTCCGGGACGGCTGGCTGGTGACCGGCGACCGGGGCCGCCTCGACGAGCGGGGCAACCTGACCGTGACCGGCCGCTCGAAGGACATGTTCACCGTCGGCGGGTTCAACGTCTACCCGGCCGAGGTCGAGCAGGTCCTGGTCCGCCACGGGGCCGTCTCCGAGGCCGCCGTCGTCGGCGTGCCGGACGCGCGGCTGGGCGAGGTCGGCCGCGCCTACGTCGTGCTCCGGCCCGGCGCGCGGGCCGTACCGGGGGAACTGGTCGCGCACTGCCGGGAGCTGCTGGCGAACTTCAAGGTCCCCCGGGAGGTCGTCGTCGTGGACGGCCTGCCGCGCAACGCGGCAGGCAAGGTGCAGAAGTCGGAGCTGCCCAGGTGAGGGCGGGCGCGTCCCGCCGGGCGGGACGCGGAGGTGCTCCTGGCGTAGCTCGTGAACCGGACGTGCGGCCGTGACGGCCGTGGATCAGATCTGGTCCAGGCCGCCGTCGACCGAGTTCGTCGGCCCGGGTCCGCGCGGACGAACGGGCGGCGGCCTTTCGGCGCCCTTTCCGCCGTCGGGGCCGGCCGGTGACCGGGCCGGCTGCGCGGACCGGAGTGGGGGCCGCCGGGGTGGGGCGGTGTCGGCTCATGAACGGATGATGGCCTGTTCGAGCAGGCCCTGAAGGGTGCGCTGCTGCTGGGCGGTGAGGCCGGCCAGCGGTGAGTCCTGGACGAGGAGTCCGAGGAGCCGTTCGCGGAGGGCGTCGCCCTCCGCGGTGAGGACGAGTTGCTTGGCGCGACGGTCGGTGGGGTGCGCGCGGCGCTCGATCAAGCCCTGTTTCTCGAGCTTGTCGACGACGAAGGTGGCGTTGGAGGGCTCGCAGCTCATGCGCTCGGCGAGCTCCCGCATGGTCATCGGTCCGGTCATCTCCCGCAGCGCGGTCGCCTGGGCCGAGGTGAGGCCCAGGACGGCCGCGCATTCGCGTACGTGAACGGCGATCTGCTGGGCCAGTCCGTTCACCAGGCCGCACAGCTCCCGCTCGGCGGCGGCCTGCGGTTCTGAGGACGTGGTCATGCACTCCATCCTAGCAAGTCCATCAAGCCAGCATATTTGCAACTTAACTATTTCAAGCCGGTATGTTTCAAGCTTGACTGTTTCAAGCTTGATGCTTATGGTGGCCCGGTCGCCGACGAGGGCGCGGCGGCGACCCGACCCCGAAGAAGGGAACGCGACCATGGCGAACTCCGCGGTTGACCAGGACGAGCGGCTGCGGCGGCCGGCGGGGGTCCGCTCGGTACGGCTGGGCGACACGAGGGTGTCCTTCGTGCCGGACGGGGCCATCCAGGGGAGGCCGCGCAGCTGGCTGCCGGACACCACCGATGAGATCTGGGCCGCCCACCCGCAGTACCTGGATGCCTCCGGCCATCTTGTGGCGAGTATCGGTGGCCTCCTGGTGGAGAACGGCGACCGCGCACTGCTGATCGATGCGGGGTGGGGGCCGGTGTCGCTGCCGGCCGAGCCGGGAAGCCCGAACGGCGCCGTTCACGGTGGCGCGCTGCTGGACGGTCTGGCCGAGCTCGGCCGCAGGCCGGAAGAGATCGAAACGGTGGCCTTCACCCACCTGCACATCGATCACCTCGGCTGGGCCTGGCACCCCGCCCCGGGCGGTGACCGGCCCGTGTTCACCCGGGCCGGGTATGTGGTGGCCGAACCGGAATGGGCCCAACGCGACCTGCTCGCGCAGGGCGTCACCGAGGAGGAGGCCGCCGCGCTGGCACCGCGCGTGCGTACGGTGACGGACGGGCAGGAGGTCTTCCCCGGCGTGCGGGTCCAGGTCACCGGTGGCCACACGGCCGGGCACACGCAGTACGTCATCACCGGGGGCGGAACCCGGCTGATCGCCTTCGGCGACGCCCTGCACTCACCGATCCAGGTGGACCACCCCGAGTGGTCCTGCCTCTACGACCACGACCCCGCCCGGTCCGCCGAGCACCGCCGTCGCCTCGTCGCCGAGTTGGAGGAGCCTGACACGATCGGCTTCGGCGTCCACTTCGCCGATGCGGTCTTCGGGCAGGTCCGCCGGGACGGCACCGGCCCCGCCTGGCGCCCCCTGGACGTCTGACCCGTCCCGAGACCGACCACGACCACGACGACCACGCGCGGCCCGCCCACCCGCTCGCCGGACCCGCCGCCGGGTACGGCCTGCGCCCGACCGCCCCGTGATCCCGGCACGGCCGAGCCCGCCGGTCGGCGGTGACGCCGCAGAACCGTCCGGCCATGCCGTGGCAGGCCGGGCATCGGCTCGCGAGCCGCCCTCTCAGGTCCCGTAGACCGGTTCGGGCTCGGCGGCGCGGGCCAGCAGGCCGGTGACCACCGGACCGAGCCCGGCGGGGTCCCAGCGGGCGCCGTTGTCGGCGGCCGGGCCGCGCCGGAAGCCCTCCATCACGCAGATCCGGCCGCCCTCGACCTCGAAGACGCGGCCGGTGACGTCCCGCGACTGCGCCGAGCCGAGCCAGGCGACCAGCGGGGAGACGTTCTCCGGGGCCATCGCGTCGAAGGCGCCGGCGGCGGAGGGCGCCATCGCCGCGGCGAAGACGCGCTCGGTCATCCGGGTGCGGGCGGCCGGGGCGATGGCGTTGACGGTCACGCCGTACCGGCCCAGCTCGGCGGCGGCCACCAGGGTCAGCCCCACGATGCCGGCCTTGGCGGCGGAGTAGTTGCCCTGCCCGACGCTGCCCAGCAGACCCGCTCCGGACGAGGTGTTGACCACCCGGGCGTCCACCGCCCGGCCCGCCCTGGACTCGGCCCGCCAGTGCAGCCCGGCGTGCTTGAGCGGCAGGAAGTGGCCCTTGAGGTGGACGCGCATCACCGCGTCCCACTCCTGCTCCGACATGTTCACCAGCATGCGGTCGCGCAGGAAGCCGGCGTTGTTGACCAGCACGTCCAGCCGACCGAAGGACTCCAGGGCGGTGGCGACCAGGCGCCGTGCCCCGTCGTCGGCGGCGACGTCGGAGCAGTCGGCCACCGCCTCGCCGCCCAGCGCGCGGATCTCCTCGGCCACCCGCTGGGCGGGGCCGCCGGAGGCGCCCTCCCCTGAGGCGCTGACGCCGAGGTCGTTGACCACGACCCGGGCCCCCTGCCGGGCGAACTCCAGGGCGTGCGCGCGGCCGAGGCCGCGCCCGGCGCCGGTCACCACGACGACGCGGTCCTTGCAGATCATGGTCGGTTCTCCTCATCACCGGCGGCCGGGTCGGGCGAGGACGGCCCGGCGCCGGGGGAGGCGGTCGTGCCGGTCCTTCTGCTACCTTAATTTCTAACAAATGTTTGGTGGAAAGGTAGCCCATGGGAATCTCCACCAGGAACCACGACGACGGCGTCGTCGAGATCGTCATGGACGTGCCGCCGGTCAACGCGCTACCGGTCCAGGGCTGGTTCGACCTGGCGGGGGCCGTCCGGGAGGCCGGGCGCGACGTGCGGACCCGCGCCGTGGTGCTGCGCGCCGAGGGCCGGGGCTTCAACGCCGGGGTCGACATCAAGGAGATCCAGGCATCCCCCGGCTTCGAGGCGCTGGTCGGCGCGAACCGCGGCTGCCACGCCGCGTTCGGCGCGGTCTACGAGTGCGAGGCGCCGGTCATCGCGGCCGTGCACGGCTTCTGCCTGGGCGGCGGCGTCGGCCTGGCCGGCAACGCCGACATCGTGGTCGCCTCCGAGGACGCCTACTTCGGCCTGCCCGAGGTGGAGCGGGGCGCGCTGGGCGCCGCCACCCACCTGGCCCGCCTCGTCCCGCAGCACCTGGTGCGCGCCATGGTCTACACCTGCCGGAACGTCACCGCCACCGAGCTGCACGCGTTCGGCTCGGTGCTGGAGGTCGTGCCCGCCGCGCGGCTGCGCGAGACGGCCCTCGGGGTCGCCGCCCAGATCGCGGCCAAGGACCCGTACGTGATCCGCCGGGCCAAGGAGTCGCTGAACGGCATCGACCCGGTCGACGTCCACCGCAGCTACCGCTACGAGCAGGGCTTCACCTTCGAGCTCACCCTGACGGGCGCAGGCGAGAGGCACCGCGCCGCCTTCGTCGCGGAGGGGGCGCGGCGGTGAGCCCGGCGGACAAGGTGATGACGGCCGAGGAGGTCGTCGCCTCGCTGGAGAGCGGCATGACCCTCGGGATCGGCGGCTGGGGATCGCGGCGCAAGCCGATGGCCCTGGTCCGGGCGATCTTCCGGTCCTCCCTGACGGACCTGACGATCGTCTCCTGCGGCGGGCCCGACGTGGGCCTGCTCTGCGCGGCGGGCAAGGTCCGCCGGGTGGTCGCCCCGTTCGTGACGCTCGACTCGGTCCCCCTGGAGCCGCACTTCCGGGCCGCCCGGCGCAGCGGGGCCGTCGAGTTCACCGAGTACGACGAGGGCATGTTCATGTTCGGCCTGCTCGCCGCGGCGCACCGGCTGCCGTTCCTGCCGACCCGCGCCGGGCTCGGCTCCGACGTGATGCGGGCCAACCCGGAGCTGCGCACGGTCCGCTCGCCGTACGGCGGGGCGGGCACGCCGCACGGCGCTCCAGGGCGGGACGCGGGCGGGGCGGCGGGGGAGGAGGGCGAGGAGCTGGTCGCGGTGCCCGCGCTGACGACGGACGCGGCGCTGGTGCACCTGGACCGGGCCGACACCCGCGGCAACGGCCAGTACCTCGGCCCCGACCCGTACCTGGACGACCTGTTCGCCAAGGCCGCCGCCCGCACCTACGTCAGCTGCGAGCAGCTGGTGGGGCCGGGCCGCCTGGCGGGCCCGCCGCAGACGCTGCTGGTCAGCCGGATGCACGTCGCCGGGGTGGTCGAGACCCCCGACGGCGCGCACTTCACCGAGTGCGCGGACCGCGGCCGCGACGAGGCGTTCCAGCGGCACTACGCGGCCTCGGCCGCCGACCCGGACGCGTGGGCGGCCTTCACCGGCCGCTTCCTGTCCGGCGGCGAGACCGCCTACCGGGACGCGGTACGGCGCTGGCACGAGGAGGAGGACCGATGAGCGCGACCCGGGCCGAGGTCTGCGTGGTGGCCTGCGCCGAGGCCTGGCGCGGCGACGGTGAGATCCTGGCGGCGGCGATGGGCACCTGCTCGGTCCTGGGCGCCCGGCTGGCCCGGCTCACCTTCGCGCCCGACCTGCTGACCACCGACGGCGGGGCGCTGCTGACCGCCGAGCCGGTGCCGCTCGGCGCGCCCGCCGGCCCGGCCGAGGGCTGGCTGCCGTTCCGCGACCACCTGTGGCTGGTGCAGAACGGGCGGCGGCACGTGATGATGGGCGCCTCCCAGATCGACCGGTACGGCAACACGAACATCTCGGCGATCGGCGACCGGGCCCGGCCCGCCTCCCAGCTGCTCGGCGTGCGCGGCGCCCCCGGCAACACGATCTGCAACCCGACCAGCTACTGGATCCCCCGCCACTCCAGGCGCGTCTTCGTGCCGGAGGTGGACGTGGTCAGCGGGGTCGGCGCCGACCGGGCGGCGGAGCTGGGCCCGGCCGCCTCCCGCTTCCACGACCTGCGCCGGGTCGTGACCGACCTGGGCGTGTTCGACTTCGGCACGCCGGACGGGGCGATGCGGCTGGTCTCGGTCCACCCCGGGGCGGAGGTCGACCAGGTCCTCGCCGCCACCGGCTTCGACCCGGTCGTCGACGGCGACGTGCCGGAGACCCGGCAGCCGACCGGCGAGGAGCTGCGACTGATCCGCGAGCGGCTCGACCCGCGGGGCCTGCGCGACCGGGAGGTCCCGGCATGACACCCCGCAGGGCGGCGGGCGTCCGCACCGGCGGGGGGGACGCGGGTGCGGCCTCCCGCGGCGGGGCGTTCCGCGACCGCCGGGCGCCCGCGCCGGCGGCGCCGCGAGGACCGGAGGCCCGGACGTGATCGGCCAGCTCCTCGACACGCCGCTCACCCGGCTGACCGGGGTCCGCCACCCGGTCGTGCAGACCGGCATGGGGTGGGTGGCGGGGCCGCGGCTGGTCTCGGCGACGGCGAACGCCGGCGGCCTGGGCATCCTCGCCTCGGCCACCATGACCCTCGACCGGCTCGACGCCGCCATCGAGGAGGTCCGCTCGCGCACCGCGGCCCCCTTCGGGGTGAACCTGCGCGCCGACGCCTCCGACGCGGGCGACCGCGTCGACCTGCTGATCGGGCACCGGGTGAAGGTCGCCTCCTTCGCGCTGGCCCCCCGACGGGAGCTGATCGCCAGGCTGAAGGAGGCCGGAGTCGTGGTGATCCCGTCCGTCGGGGCGCGCCGCCACGCGGAGAAGGTCGCCGCCTGGGGCGCCGACGCGGTGCTCGTCCAGGGCGGCGAGGGCGGCGGCCACACCGGTCCGGTCGCCACCACGCTGCTGCTGCCGCAGGTCGTCGACGCCGTGGACATCCCGGTGATCGCCGCCGGCGGTTTCTTCGACGGCCGGGGGCTGGCCGCCGCCCTGGCGTACGGCGCGGCCGGCGTGGCCATGGGCACCCGCTTCCTGCTCACCTCCGACAGCGCCGTCCCGGACGCGGTCAAGCGGCTCTACCTGGAGGCCTCCGAGACCGTGGTCACCCGCCAGGTGGACGGCACGCCGCACCGGGTGCTGCGCACGCCCCTGGTGGCGGGGCTGGAGGAGGCGGGCCGCATGACCCGGCTGGCCCGCGCGGTGCGCAACGCCGCCCGCTTCCGGAAGGTCTCCGGCATGTCCTGGGCGGCGATGGTCCGCGACGGCCTGGCCATGCGGCGCGGCGGGGAGCTGACCTGGCCGCAGGTGCTGATGGCGGCCAACACGCCCATGCTGCTCAGGGCCGCGATGGTCGACGGCCGCCCGGACCTGGGGGTGCTGGCCTCCGGCCAGGCGGTGGCGGTCATCGACGACCTGCCTTCCTGCGAGGAGCTGATCGACGCCGTCGTCACCCGGGCCGCCGCGACCCTGCGTGACCTGGGGCGCAGGCACGGCGGGCCGTAGGGGCGATCCGCCGGGCAGGCCCCCGGGAGCACCGGAGCACCGGCTCCCCGGCAGGCGCATCCCTGCCTGGAACGATCCATATGCGGGCTTCGCCGAAGGGTGCCAGCATCGCCGGGAGAGACGGAGAGGGGAATGACGTGGACGAGGCCGCGGTTCTCGCGAACGAGACGACGGTTCCACTGATGCCGTGCGCGTCGGTGGAGGAGACCTCGGCGTTCTACGAGGCGCTGGGGTTCGAGGTGACCTACAGGCAGAGCAGGCCCTATGTCTATCTGGCGCTGCGGTGGAGCGGGTTTCAGCTGCACTTCGGCCCGGCGCCGGGAGGGCTGGATCCGGCCCGGGAGGAGTCCGGAGGCTGCCTGGTCATGGTCGACGCCGTGGCGCCCTACCACGCGGCGTTCACCGCGGCGATGCGCCGGGCCTACGGGAAGGTGCTGGGTTCGGGCCTTCCGCGGATCACCCGCTACCGGCCGGGTGCGTCCCGGTTCACGCTGATCGATCCATCCGGGAACTCGATCATCTTCATCCAGCGCGACGAGCCGGTCGAGCTGGAGTACGGCGGCTCGAAGCGGCTGACGGGCCTGGCCAGGGCACTGGACAACGCCCGGATCCTGCGCGAGTTCAAGAACGACGACCTGCAGGCGTTCCGCGCGCTCAAGTCCGCGGTGCGCAGGCGCGGCGGGGACGCCCCGCCGGTCGAGCTGGCCATCGCCCTGTGCCACCTCATCGACCTGGCCGCGGTCCTCGGTGAGCCCACCGATCCGTGGATCGCCGATCTACGCGATCTGGAGCTCGTCGCCGACGACAGGCAGCGCATCGAGTCGGAGCTCGGGCATCTCGCCGGGCTGCGGGAGTGGCTGGGCTGAGGGTTCTTCAGCGGCCTGCCCGGCAGGCCGTCACCCGGGCGCAGTGGTCGGCGGCCCCGGCGCCGGCCCCGCGGTCAGCCCCGGGAAGGCCGGGCTCCGGCCGGATCAGCTTCGGGAGGGCCCGGCGCCGGCCGCCAGGCGGGTGCGGACGACCAGGTCGTGCAGGACGCCGTCCGCGGTGGCGGTCTCCGGCAGGCGGGAGGCGTCCCGGGCGGCCTCCAGCCCGGCCGTCAGACGGGCGACGTCGCGCTCCAGCCGCGGGCGCTCCGGAGCGCCGGAAGG
>NZ_BAAAUT010000039.1:0-77148 GCF_039534085.1 Planomonospora alba | reverse complement strand
CAGCCCGGTCCCGGTCTTCGACTCCACCCGCATCCACGCCGAGCGCGCGGTGGACGGCGAGGCGCTGCCCGAGCGGCGCCCGCTGGTAGACGGCGGCGCGGATCAGCGGATGGCGGAAACGGATCGTGGTGCCGTCGGCGTCGCCGCGCAGCACCAGGCCGGCCCGCTCGGCCGGGGACAGGTCCTCGGCGGCCGCCCCCAGCGCGGCGGCGGCGCGCAGGATCACGGCCAGCTCACCGGTCCCGTCGGCCGCCGCCACCAGCAGCAGGCTCTGGCAGGCCTCCGGCATCCGGCTGACCTGGCCGTGGAAGGCCAGTTGCAGACGGCCGGTGAGGGGCAGCGCCCCCGGCGCGAACGCGCTGCCGCCCTCGGCGGCCAGGGCGAGCGGCAGCTCCAGCAGGGCCAGCGGGTTGCCGCCGGCCTCGGCGAGCAGGCGGTAGCGCACGGCGGGCGCGAGCGGGTGCCGGTCGAGCAGGGCCGCGGCCGCCTCCGGAGCCAGCCCGGACAGGCGCAGCTCCGCGAGGCCGGGGGCGGGGAAGGACCCCTCGCCGTCCCGGGCGGCGAAGACCATGACCACGCCCTCGGCGTGCAGGCGCCGGGCGGCGAACAGCAGCGCGTCGCGCGAGGCCCGGTCGAGCCACTGCGCGTCGTCGACGAGGCACAGCAGCCCCGTGCCCTCCGCGTGCTCCGCCAGCAGGGAGAGCACCGCCAGCCCCACCAGCATCGGCTCGGAGCCGGCCGCGGGCCCGAGCCCGAAGGCCGCCTCCAGGGCCTCGCGCTGCGGGCCGGGCAGCGCGGCGAGGGACCCGAGCGCCGGGCGCAGCAGCAGCTGCAGCCCCGAGAACGGCAGCTCCGCCTCGGACTCGATCCCCGTGCCGCGCAGCAGCCGCAGGTCGCCGGCCTCCGCCGCGGCGTGGTCGAGCAACGCCGTCTTGCCGATGCCCGGCTCACCGCGCAGCACCAGCGACGCGCTGGTGCCCGCCCGGGCCCCCGCCAGCAGCCCGGCGAGCGCGTCCTGTTCGGGCTTCCTGCCGTACAACTCCCCCGCGTCCATGATCCGATCCTGGCATCCGTCCGGGGATGCCGGGCACGGGCCCGTACCGTCCCTCCTTCTCGTCCCGCAGCGGCCCGCCGCTTCCGGCCCGGCGGGTTCAGCGGGCGAGCAGGTCCCGCAGCGCCCCGGCGACCACGCCGGGTGCCTCCTCGGCCATGAAGTGGCCGCAGGTGACGGTCGAGTGCCGCAGGTCCGGCGCCCAGGCGCGCCACAGCGCCGCCGCGTCGTAGCCGAGCGCGGCGCCCCAGTCCCGCTGGAGCACGGTGACCGGCATGCGCAGCCGGTTCCCGGCCTCCCGGTCCGCGCGGTCGTGGACGGCGTCGACCCCCGCGGAGGCCCGGTAGTCGGCGACGATCGAGGGGACCGCGGCCCGGCAGGCGTCCAGGTAGGCGGCGCGCACGCCGGCGGGGATCGCCGCCGCGTCACCGCACCACAGGTCCAGGAAATGGCCGAAGAAGTCGTCGGCGACCGCGGTGATCATCCGCTCGGGCAGGCCCGGGGGCTGGGCCATCAGATACAGGTGGAAGCCGACCGCTGCGGCGGTGCCGCGCATCACCTCCCACATGTCCAGGGTCGGCAGCACGTCGAGGCAGGCCAGGTGGGTGACCGCGTCCGGATGGTCGAGCCCGGCGCGGAAGGCCACCAGGGCGCCGCGGTCGTGCCCGGCCAGCGCGAAGCGCCCGTGCCCCAGCTCGCGGGCGAGCGCGACGACGTCGGCGGCCATGGTGCGCTTGGCGTAGGCGGTGCCGTCGGGGTCGGCGGGCTTGTCGCTGGCGCCGTAGCCGCGCAGGTCAGGGCAGATCACGGTGTGGTCGGCCGCGAGGTCGGCGGCGACGTGCCGCCACATCAGGTGGGTCTGCGGGAAGCCGTGCAGCAGCACGATCGGGCTGCCCGAGCCCGCGACGGCCGTGTGCAGGTGCACGCCGTCGGCGACGGGGACGCGCCGGTGGTCGAAGCCGGGGATGGCAGGCGTCATGGTGGTGTGCTCTCTTCCGTGGCTGCGGGGGCGTCCGGGCCCGGTGCCCGGATCACCCCTAGGCTGCCGGGCACCGATGAGCATCCGATCAGCGCGTACCGTTGCCGGGGGGCGGCGCGCCCCGGGCAGAGGCGGTCGCAACGCCGGGGAAGGACGGTCGGAGCGGGAGTGGAAGTCGCATTCGGGGTGCTGGGGCCGGTGTCGGCCTGGGACGGCGCCGGGGACACGATCGTCCTGAAGGGGCCGCGGCACCGTGCGGTGCTGGCCCGGCTGCTCGTCGCCCGCCGCCGCGTCGTCCCGGTCACCCGCCTGGCCGAGGACCTGTGGGAGGACCCGCCGCCGGGCGCGGTGGGCGCGGTCCGCACCTTCGTGGCGGCGCTGCGCCGCGCCCTGGAGCCGGAGCGTCCGCCCCGCGCCCCGGCCCGGCTGCTGGTCACCGAGGGGCCGGGGTACGCGCTGCGCGCCGAACCGGGCGCGGTGGACGCCTGGCGCTTCGAGCAGGCGGTGGCCGACGCCGCGGCGCTCCCGCCCGGGCGGGAGCTCGCCCGGCTGACCGAGGCGCTGGGGTGGTGGCGGGGCCCCGCCTACGCCGAGTTCACCGCCGAGGAGTGGATCCGCGCGGAGCGCTCCCGCCTGGCCGAGCTGCGGCTGCACGCCGTCGAGCGGCTGGCCGGGGCCCGCTTGGCCCTGGGCCGGGCCGCCGAGGCGGTGGCGGACCTGGACGCGCACGTGGCCGGGCACCCCTGGCGCGAGGACGCCTGGCGCCTGCTGGCGCTCGCGCTGTACCGGGCCGGCCGCCAGGGCGACGCGCTCGCGGTGCTGCGCCGGGCGCGCGCCCTCCTGGCCGAGCAGTTGGGCGTGGACCCGGGCCCGGTGCTGCGCCGCCTGGAGGCCGACATCCTGCGCCACGCGCCCGGCCTCGACCCCGGGCCCGCGCCCGCCGAGAGCGCGGCCCGGGTGTGGGCGCAGAGCGCCGCCGCCTACGACCGCGCCGTGCCGTACGGTGCCCGGGCCCGGCTGGAGTCGGCGGTGGACCTGCTGCGCACCCTCGCGGTGACCGGGGGCGGCGGGCTCCAGGACGCCCGGCGGCACCGCGTGGCGGCCGTCGCGGCGGCCGAGGAGCTGGGCGATCCGGAGCTGACCGCCCGCGTGATCGGCGCCTACGACGTCCCGGCGATCTGGACCCGTCTCGACGACCCTCCGCAGGCGGCGCGGATCGTCGCGGCGGCCGAGCGCGCCCTGGCCGCCCTGCCGTCCCGCACGCCCGAGGCGGTCCGGGCCCGGCTGCTGGCCACGATCGCGGTGGAGTCGCGCGGCACCCGCGCGGCGCGCGGCGCCGAGGCGGCCCGGGAGGCCGAGCGGATCGCCCGCCGCCTGGACGACCCCGCGCTGCTGGCCTTCGCGCTCAACGGGGTGTTCATGCAGAGCTTCCACCGCACGGGCCTGGCCCCGCGCCGCGACGCCGTCGGCGCCGAGCTGGTCGACCTGTCCGCCCGGCACGGCCTGGTCGTCTTCGAGGCGCTCGGGCACCTCGTCCGGTTGCAGGCCCGCAGCGCGCTGGCGGACTTCGCGGGGGCCGACGCGCACGCGGCCGCCGCCGACCGGCTGGCCGAGCGCCACGAGCTGCCGCTGCTGGGCGTGTTCACCCGCTGGTACCGGGCGCTGCGGCTGGACGCGGCGCAGGGCGCGCCGTACGGCGAGGCGGAGGCGGCCTACCGGGAGGCCGCCGCACACCTGGACGGCGCCGGCATGCCCGGGCTGGAGCACGGTCTGCCGGCGCTGGCGCTGCTGTGCCTGCGGCTGCGGCACGCGCCGCCCGGCCGGACCGGCGGGGGAGCCGGCCGGGGGAGCGGTCCCGCCGTCCGGAGCGCCCTCCGCGACACCCTCCGCGACACCCGCGGCGGCACCGGCTGGGGCACCGGCTGGGGCACCGGCGCCGACGCCGACTGGGGACCGTACGAGCCCTGGGCCCGTCCCCTGGTGCTGCTGGCCGGGGGCCGGGCCGCCGAGGCCGCGACGGCGCTGCGCGCGGTCCCCGACCCGGCCCCCGGCCTGCTCGCGGAGGCCCTGTGGTGCCTGGCCGCGCGGGCGGCCGTGGCCGTCGGCGACCGCCGGGTCATGGCGCGCGCCCGCGCCGCGCTCGCCCCCGAGGCGGCGGAGCTGGACGGGGCCGGCAGCGCCCTGCTCCCCGCCGGCCCCGTCTCCGCCCATCTCGCCGCCCTCGACGCCGCCCTCGCCGGTCCGGAAGGACCGTGAGGGCGGGGACGCGGCGGCTCACCCGGCGGGCCGGAGCGCGCGCCCCGGCTCATCCCGCGTACTCGGGGCTCATCGCGGCGGCGATGGCCAGGTGGGGGGCCGCCGCCTCCGCCTTGCCCTGTCTCTGCAACGTGCGTCCGAGCAGGTGGCGGGCGTACGAGTCGTCGGGCGCCTCGGCGACCAGGGGCTCCAGCGCGGCGGCGGCCCGGCCGAGCTGCGCGGAGGCGTAGTAGGCGCGGGCGGCGAGCAGGCGGATGCCGCGGTCCTCGCCGTGCTCGTCCAGCAGGGGGCGGAGCAGGGTGAGGGCGCCCAGCGGGTCGCGCCGGTCCAGCAGCGACTCGGCGTGCCGGAACCGCTCGACCTCCTCGGCGCCGCCGGCCAGCGCCTCGGCGGCGCCGGGGAACCCGGCCCCGTCCGCGGCGCGCTCCAGCACCCGAGGGTCGCTGATGTCGAGGGCGTCGATGAAGTAGGCGCGCAGGACGCCTTCGACCACCGCGTCCTGCAGGGCGGAGCCGCCGCGCTCGTAGGCGAGGGCCGCCAGGCGGTGCGCGTCGCGGCTGCCGGCCCGCCAGGCGGCGCCCCAGCGGGGGCCGAGCCCCTCGGCGGCGGCGATCTCGGCGATGCGCGCCCTGTTCTCCCGGGGGGACAGGCCCGGCGCGCAGGCGCGCAGCACCTCGTCGGCCCGCGGGTCGCGGAGCAGGTCCTCCATGGGGGTGCCGGGCACGGGCGCGGTGGGATCCATCAGGAAGGGCCGCCGGGACACGGGCCGGCGCGTGTGCCCGCACGCCGTCCCGGCCCGTGCCGCCGCGGGGCGCGTGCCCCTGCGGGCCGGATCGGCCCGGGCCCGCCTACAGCGCGGAGGCCGGCACGAAGGTGTAGCCGAGCCTCTTGATGCCGTCGACCGTCTCCAGCAGCCACTTCGTGCCCAGGTACGGGTGGTAGAAGAAGCTGGCCACGCCGTCGCGGACCACCAGGTTGGCCTCGGCCGCCTCGGCCAGGTCGCCCGGGAGCACCGACGGGTGGTTGTTGTAGCCCTTGGGGATCAGGTTGCCGATGTTCTCCGGGACCACCTTGGAGCCGTAGACGTCGGTGACGGTGTACGGGAAGAACTGCCCGGCCATGTGCTCGTACCGCACGGCCGTGCCGGACAGGGTGCCGGCGAAGTAGAGGCTGCGCTCGTAGCGGGCGGCGAACCCGGCCCGGCGCACGGCCTCGTAGTCGACGGCCGAGCCGGCGTAGTGCGGGAACTCGAAGTACCTCGGCACCGGCAGGCCGGCCCGCCGGAACTCCGTCTTCATCCTGCCGATCCGGTCCGCGGCCCAGGCCGGGGAGTCCTCGGCCACGGGGCCGTCGTAGCGGACGTAGTTCTGCTCGTCGACGTGGGCGGTGTAGAACTCGAAGTCGTCGCCGCTGGTGCCGTTGTAGGGGTTGGGGGCGTCGGTGTACTGGTGGGTGTAGCCGTGGGCGATCATCGTGCCGCCGTTGGCGAGCATGTACTTGATCGCCGCGACCACCAGGGGCCGCTGCCGGAGCGTGACGGTCGTGCCCGGCTCCTTGTAGACGGTGTAGACGCCGAAGGAGTAGGGGATCCTGCGCTTCTTCAGCTCCCGGGCGATCTTCAGCAGCTCGGCGGGGTCGGCGTTGGGGCCGATGTCCTCCAGGCGGACCAGGGCCCGGTGCCGTTCCTCGGTGCCCGGGGCGAGCACGTCGAACAGCAGGTCGGAGAAGGCCAGGTAGCGGTCGGTCGCCGTGGTGTAGGCGAAGGGGATCTCGCCGATGTAGGTGAGGTTGCGCGAGCGCAGCGCCCACGGGAACGTCGTGCCGTCGTCGCGCACCGCGGTGGCCAGCACCTCGGCCTTGCTCCGGTCGACGGCGGAGTAGTCCATCACGCCGGAGGCGTTGCGGGTGTCGCGGGTGACCTTGCGGTCCTTGTAGACGACCGTGCCGACGGCGCTGAAGTCGAACTGCCGCCACATCCAGCCGTAGTCGGCGGCGAAGGCGGGGGTGGAGGCGGTGAGCTGCCAGATGTTGTGGTTCATCCAGACCACCGGGCGCTCGGCGGAGCGCACGTCGGCCAGGAACGCCTCGGGCAGCGGCTCGTCGTAGGTGGAGCCGACGTAGACGACCGCGGTGAAGCCGTCCATCCTGCCGGCGGTGTACTCCCCGACCGGCAGCGCGGTGTAGGAGCCGAAGTGACCGGTGAGGTTGGCGGCCTGGGCGCCGTACAGCTCGCCCAGCCAGCCCCACGGGCCGGTGGTGTCGTACAGCACGAGCGTGGAGCGGCCGGTGCCGGCCTGCCCGCCGGTGAACCCCCCGGCCGCGGCGGCCGTCGAGGGCCGTGCCGCGGCGGAGGCGGCGGGCGGGGCCGCGGCGGCCGCCTGCGGGCCGAGACCGGTGACCAGCAGGAGGACGGCCGACAGGAGCACCGGCAGGGAGGACAGGGCGGCCCTGCGGCGGGACGGGACGGGCATACGGGAGGACCCCCACGACGGAAGTGAGCGGTGCCTGCGCCGGCACCGCGTGACTGGTCTGCGGGTCCGGTCTCGCCACTTGCTCCCCGGAACGGCTAGGCGGCCGAATTCCTACGTGCGCCGTGCGGCGCCGTTGAGGTCGTCCCGGATCATCACTCACCCTATGGATCGCACGGTATATGCCCCTACCTGCGATTTCTCCCCCAGGGTAACTTTCCGTCACCAAAGGAGCAAGTCGATCAGCGGATCCTTCACGGAGCGCGACGCGGGGTGCGGAGCGCGGCCCGCACCCGCGCTACATCGCGGAGGCCGGCACGAAGGTGTAGCCGAGCTTCTCGATGCCGTCGATGATCTCGATGAGCCGCCCGGTGCCCAGGTACGGGTGGTAGAAGAAGCTGGCCACGCCGTCGCGGACCACCAGGTTGGCCTCGGCCGCCTCGGCCAGGTCGCCCGGGAGCACCGACGGGTGGTTGTTGTAGCCCTTGGGGATCAGGTTGCCGATGTTCTCCGGGACCACCTTGGAGCCGTAGACGTCGGTGACGGTGTACGGGAAGAACTGCCCGGCCGCGTGCTCGTACCGCACGGCCGTGCCGGACAGGGTGCCCGCGAAGTACATGCCGCGCTCGTAGCGGACGGCGAAGCGCGAGCGGACCGCGCGGTAGTCCTCGGCGGACCCGGCGTAGTGCGGGAACTCGAAGATCGTCGGCACCGGCAGGCCGGCCGCGCGGAACTCCCGCGCCGCGGCGTCGAGCCGGCCCTGCGCCCAGGCGAAGGAGTCCCCGGCGACGGGACCGTCGTAGACGACGTAGTCGTCGTCGTCGACGTGCGTGGCGTAGAACTCGAAGTCGTCGCCGCTGGCGCCGTTGTAGGGGTTGGGGGCGTCGGTGTACTGGTGGGTGTAGCCATGCATGATCATCGTGCCGCCGCCCGCGAGCATGTACTCGATCGCCGCCACGACCTCCGGCCGGTCCCGCAGGCGGATCTCCACGCCGTTCTCCGGCTCCTTGTGCACCGGGTAGACGCCGAAGGAGTAGGGGATCCCGCGCTTCTTCAGCTCGGTGGCGATCGCCATCAGGTCCCCGGGGTCGGCGGCGGGGCCGATGTCCTCCAGGCGGACCAGGGCCCGGTGCCGCTCGGCCGTCTCCGGGGCGAGCGCGTCGAACAGCAGGTCGCAGAAGGCCAGGTAGCGGTCGGTGGCCGTGGTGTAGGCGAAGGGCATCTCGCCGACGTAGGTGAGGTTGCGCGAGCGCACCGCCCAGGGCAGGCGGGTGCCGTCGGCCCGCACGGCGGTGGCCGGCACCTCGGCCCTGCCCTCGTCGAGCACGGAGTAGGCCATCACCCCGGAGGGGTTGGATGCGTCCCGGGTGAGGGTGCGGCCCTTGTAGACGACCGTGCCGATCTCGCCCTCGTCGTAGCGGTACGGCATCCAGCCGTAGTCGGCGGCGAAGGTGGGGCTGGAGGCGGCCAGCCGCCAGATGTTGTGCCCGAGCCAGACCACCGGCCGCTCGGCGGAGCGCACGTCGGCCAGGAACGCCTCGGGCAGCGGCTCGTCGTAGGTGGAGCCGACGTAGACGACCGCGGTGAAGCCGTCCATCGTCCCGGCGGTGTACTCCCCGACCGGCAGCGCGGTGTAGGAGCCGAAGTGGCCGGCGAGGTTGGCGGCCTGGGTCGCGTACAGCTCCGCGGTGTGCGCCCACTCGCCGGTGGTGTCGTACAGCACGAGCGTGGAGCGGCCGGTGCCGGCCGGCCCGCCGGTGCGGCCCCCGGCCGGGCCGCTCTCCTGGGCGACGGCCACCGGCTGCCCGATCGGGCCGGCGAGCACCAGCAGCGCGGCGGACAGCGCCGCCAGCAGCAGCGGGACCACCGCGTGGGCGCGGAGGAAGATGCGTGACGATCGTGACGGTGCGGTCATGTCCATCCCGGTACGGAGCGGCGGTCGGGTCGGGGATCCGGGCCGCGCGGAGCGGCCGGGGCGGGCCGGGGATCCGGGCCGTGAGAGGCGGATCAGGGGTCCGGGCCGGGCGGGGCGGCCGGAGGCCGGTCAGGTGCGGGCGGTCTTGAGCCAGGTCTGGCGGCCGGAGGCGGCGCGTCCCACCGCCCACCAGCCCGCGGCGAACCACTGGTAGCCGTAGAGCACGAACGCGTGCCCCAGCAGCAGGCAGCGGAGCAGGCCGAGCTCGCGGTCGCGCCGCCAGTAGACGTAGCCGTAGACCAGGCCGACGCCGAACGACAGCGCGTACCAGACGGCGAACACGGCCGGGGAGACCACGCTCCCACCCGCCCGGACCGAGGCCAGGACCAGGGCCAGGCCGGAGGCGAGGAACGCCGGCGGCAGCAGCGAGGTCAGCAGCAGGAACCACGGGCTGAGCAGGTGGTAGACCAGGTCCGGCGCGGCCTTGGCCGGCGCGCGGCGCACCACGAGCGGCAGCAGCCTGCCGGCCTGCAGGTGGCCCTGGAACCAGCGCGAGCGCTGCCGCACCAGCCGCCTGGGCGACAGGACCGCCTGCTGGTGCACGGCGGTGGTGGGGCAGAAGCGGTTGCGCCGGCCGGTGGCGAGCATGCGCACGCCCAGGTCGAGGTCCTCCGTCAGGCAGTCGCTCCACGGGTCGGCGCCCAGCGCGGTGAGCGCGCTCAGCCGCATGAACTGGCCGTTGCCGCCGAGGCCGACGCTGTCCAGGTGGCGGCGGCCGTTCTGGAAGACGTCGGTGTAGACGACGAACTCCATGTCCTGCAGCCGGGCCAGCAGGCCGGCGTGCCGGTTGTACATCCGCACCCCGATCTGGACCGCGCCCGTGGCGGGGTCGGCGAAGTACGGCGTGACCTCGGCGAGCGCGTCGGTGTCCAGGCGCCCGTCGGCGTCGAGCACGCACACGACGACCTGGTCGGGGTCGCGGCCGGCCAGCAGGCCGGAGCCGAGCAGGTGGGCCAGGCCGGCGTTGAGGGCGGCGCCCTTGCCGCGGCGGGCCTCCGGCAGGGTGCGCCGCAGCAGCCAGATGCGCTCGTCCTCGGCGGCGGCGGCCCGGACGATGTCGGGGGTGGCGTCGGAGGAGGCGTCGTCGACGACCAGCACCGCGAGGTCGCCGGGCAGGGCGCGCAGCCGCTGCAGGCTGGCGGCGAGCACCTTCTCCTCGTCCAGGCAGGCCATGAGGAAGACGAAGAACGGCGCCGGCGCGGCGGGCGCGGCGGGGCGGCGCACACCCCGCGACAGCAGGAACATCACGCCGGTGTAGCCGAGCCCGAGCACGATGACCGCGGAGCTCAGCCACAGCAGGACGCTCGCCGCGGTCATCGCAGCGCCTCCGCACCGGCGCGGGTGCCGTCGGGGGTGACGGCGGCGTGCCGGGCGGCCGGCAGCGCGCGGCGCCGGCGGACGGCGTCGGCGCCGCGCAGCACGGCACCGGCGGCCAGCAGGGCGGTCATGACCAGCAGGAAGATCCCGAAGCCCGCGCCGGTGACCATGAGCAGGGCGCGGGCCGCGTCCACGGCGGCCGGCAGGACGGCGCCGGAGGTCCCGGCGGCCTGTTCGCCGGAGGGCAGGGCGGTCCAGGCGGCGGAGACCGCGCCCATCCCGGCCCCGGTGAACGCCAGGGCGCTGCCGGAGTACATCTCAGGCACCTCCGGCGGTCGCGCGGAGGGCGGAGGCGGGGCGCGGGGCGCGCGAGGGCGGCGCGGGGCGGGCGGGCATACGAGACTCCACGGCGGACGAACCCGGACGCCTCCGCGAGGAGGGAGGCGTCAGACGACTGACGGGTTCGGTCTCGCCATTGGCTCCCCGGAACGGCTAGGCGGCCGAATTCCTACGTGCGCCCGCAGGCGTCGTTGAGGCCGTCCCGGATCATCGCGTACCCGATGAACGCCGCAGGTATATGCCCCTACCTGCGGCTTCCCGGTCACACTAACTCTGCGTCACCAAAATCGCAAACCGGGCTCAAAAAATATCACGTAGCGTGATGAACACGCAGAGTGACAGATGGTGATCACTCGGAGCGTGGAGACGCGGCCGGGCAGGCCCGCCGCGGCCCGGCCGGAGGCACCACCGCAGGGCCGCCCGCGGCCCCCGAACACGCCGAGGTCCATGAGCCGGTCAGGCGTCCGTGCATGGCAGGCGGCCGGGGAGGCCGGTGAGGCGTTCGATGCGCAGCACCGTCTCGTCCGCCGTCGGCGACGGCTCACCGGTGACGAAGTCGACGCCGCGGTCCAGCCAGATGCCGGTGAGCCCGGCGAGGGCGGCCGCGTCCACGTCGCTTTCCAGCATGCCGCCCACGTTGACCGCCTGCGCGGGATCCGCCCGCATCCACCGGCAGGCCGCGGCGTAGGCGGCGGGCTTGGCCACCCCGAGCTCGGTCGGGGTCAGGACGGCGTCGAAGTACCCCAGGAGGCCGAAGCGGGTGAGCCTGGCGCGCTGCTGCCCGGGGTCCCCGTTGGCGAGAACGACCGGACGCGGCCGTCGGGGAAGCCGCTCCAGGGCCTGCAGGCAGGGCCGGAAGCGTCCACCACAGCGCCGCCGGCTCCTCCGGTGAAGCCGTCGCGTTCGGCGCGGCCCGGACGATCCGGCCGATCGCTTCCCGGACCGCGCTTCGATGGTCGACCAGAGCGCCGTCCAGATCGAAGAAGGTCACATCCGCCATGGAGTGATCCTCCCCGGCGCCCGCCCTCCCCGGCCGGCCGCGACCCCAGGGCGTGGACCACGCTCCCTCCTCGGCTCGGCGAGTCCCCGCCGAGTGCGCGAGAAGGCCCCGGCGGGCGTCAGGCGGCCAGGCGGTGCACGCCGGCCGCGGAGCCCCTGGCCTTGAGCGTCATCACGAAGGCCAGCACCTTGGCGACCGCGCCGTACATCTCGGCCGGGATCTCCTGGCCGATGTCGCAGGCCTTGTGCAGCGCACGGGCCAGCGGGACGTCCTGCACCATCGGCACGCGGTTCTCGGCGGCGATCTCGCGGATCTTCGCCGCGACGGCGCCGGCGCCCTTGGCGACCACGCGGGGCGCGCCCTTGGCCGGGTCGTAGCGCAGCGCCACCGCGACGTGGGTCGGGTTGACCAGGACCACGTCGGCGGTGGGCACGTCGGCCATCATGCGGTTGCGGGCCATCGCCTGCTGGCGGGCGCGGATCTGCCCCTTGACGTGCGGGTCGCCCTCGGAGCGCTTGTGCTCCTCCTTGACCTCCTGCTTGGTCATCTTCAGCTGCTTGCCGATGCGGCGGCGCGCCATCGCGTAGTCGGCGGCGGCCAGCGCCAGGCCGGCGGCGCCCGCCCAGCGCAGCAGCGACATGATGGCGTCGCCGGTGCTCGACAGCAGCACGCCCAGCGGCAGGGAACCGGAGGCCATCAGGACCGGGATCAGGTCGCGCACGGACATGTAGGCGATGCCGGTCAGCACCGCGGTCTTCAGCAGCGCCTTGGCGCTCTCCCACAGCGCCTGGCCGCCGAACATGCGCTTGATGCCCTGCAGCGGGTTGAGCCGCTTGAGCTGCGGCTTGAACAGCTTGCTGGCCGGCTTCAGACCGCCCTGGAACGCCGCGGCGGCGAGCGTCACGACGATGGTGGCCGCCGCGATCGGCGCGATCGCCAGCAGGGCGTCGCCGAGGCCGGCGATGAGGATCCTCAGGCCCACGGCCGGGTCGGGGTTCTCGACGACCTCGCCCACGCGGAGCATCATGTCCTCCGCGGCCCCGACCGCGTTCTCCAGCACCATCGGCAGGAGCAGGCCCGCCGCCAGCATCGACGCCCACGACCCGAAGTCCGGCGTCCGGGCGATCTGCCCTTCCTTCTGCGCGTCCTTCTTCTTCTTCGCTGTGGGCTGCTCGGTCTTCTCGCCGCCGCCGCTCATCCGTTCGCCAGTCCCGTCATCATGCGCACCGCGCGGTCGGTCAGCCCGTCGATCACACCGGGCAGCACCGAGATGGCGATGCCGGCCAGGGCCATGGTGAGGAAGATCTTGACCGGGAAGCCGATCGCGAAGATGTTCATCGCCGGGGCCGCCTTGCTGAGCAGGCCGAGCGCGGCGTCGGCGACGAACAGCACCGCGATGAGCGGCCCGGCGACCTGCAGCGCCGAGACGAACATCTCGGTCAGGCCGTCGGTGACCAGGTTGCTGAGGGTCTCCAGGGACAGGGTGCCGTCCAGCGGGAGCAGCCGGTACGTCTGGGTGAAGCCCAGCAGCACGAACTGGTAGCCGCCGCTGACCAGCAGCAGGGTGGTGCAGAGCAGCCCGTAGAACTTGCCGAACACCGAGTTGGCGGAGCCCGTCGCGGGGTCGAAGGCGGTGGCCAGGGAGAAACCGCCGAAGATGTCGATGAGGTCGCCCGCGGCCTGCACGGCGGCGAACACCAGCGCGGTGAGGAACCCGAAGGCGACACCCGCGACGACCTGCTCGACGGAGGCGACCAGCACGCCGGCGCCGGAGAGCTCGGGCAGGTCCCCGGCCAGCCGGGGGGCCAGCGGCAGCGCGATCGCCAGCGCCAGCAGCGCCTTGACCGCACCGGGGATCGCCCGGTTGCTGAACGGCGGGCTGACCAGCAGCCAGGCCGCCGAGCGGACCGAGGCCAGCAGCAGCGCCATCAGCATGTCCTGCGACAGCAACCCCTCCATCGGCTCAGCCGCCGTGGATGAGCTGCGGGACCTGGTCGAACAGCTGGGTGGTGAAGGCCACGGTCTCGTGCAGCATCCAGTTGCCGCTGAAGATCAGCGCCACCGCCACCCCGGCCGCCTTGGGCACGAAGGAGAGCGTGACCTCCTGGATCTGCGTCACCGACTGGAACAGCGAGATCAGGAAGCCGATGAGCAGCGCGGTCACCAAGATGGGGGCGCCCAGCTTGACGGCCAGCGTCATGGCCTGCGTGCCGATGTGCAGGACCTGGGTGTCGGTCACGGTCGTCGGATCCCTTGTCTACGCGGACGGCTACTGGTAACTGCCGACCAGGGACGTCACGATGAGTCCCCAGCCGTTGACGAGCACGAAGAGCAGGAGCTTGAAGGGCATCGCCACCGTGACCGGTGGGAGCATCATCATGCCCATCGACATCAGGGCCGCCGAGATGACCAGATCGATGATGAGGAACGGCACGTAGATGACGAAGCCGATGATGAACGCGGCCCGCAGCTCCGACAGCACGAACGCCGGGATGAGCGTGGTCATCGGCACCGCGTCGGCGTTGGCCGGCTTCGGCTGGTCGGCGATCTTGGTGAAGAGCGCCAGGTCGTCCTTGCGGGTGTGCTCGGTCAGGAACTCCCGGATCGGCGGGGTCGCGGCCTCGACGGCCTGCGAGACGCTCTTCTCACCCTTGAGGTAGGGCTGGACCGCCTTGTCGTTCACGTCCGAGGCGACCGGGCCCATGATGAACAGGCTGATGAAGATCGCCAGGCCGGCCAGGACCTGGTTCGGCGGGACGTTCGACAGGCCCAGGGCGTTGCGGGTGATGCTCAGCACCACGAAGATCTTGGTGAAGCTGGTGCAGAGCAGCAGGATCGCCGGCGCCACCGACAGCACCGTCAGCCCCAGCAGCAGGACGACCGACTGGCTGGGCTTGCCGCCCACCCCGTTGATGTCCACCGTGACCGAGTCCTCACCGGGACCGGTCGGGCCCTCGGGACCGGACGGGCCGGGCGTGGGCGCGGCCAGCGGGGCGAGCGCGAGCGCCCGCGCGGCGGAGGCCGTACCGGCCGGGACCGCGGAGACCTCGCCGGCGACCGCGGTGGCGGAGACCGGGGCGGTGGCGGGCCGCGCCGGCCCGGTGGCCGCCGAGGCCGCCGACGCGCCGAGCACGAGCGTGCCGGCCACGGCCAGGCCGGTCACGGCCAGGCTGAGGATGCGCTTCATGAGTTGCGAGCCGTCCGTTCGCGCAGGAGTTCCAGGGCGGTCTTCCAGGTCTGGGGCGACAGCGCCGACCCGGCCAGGGTGCCGGGGGCGGCCGGGCCGCCGCCGTCCGCGCCGGCCTTCACGCCCGCCTTCACAGCGGGCCTCGCGCCGGGCCGCAGGGCGGCCAGCGAGCGGGGCAGCGAGCCGATCCCCGGGCGGGGGCCCTGCCCGGCCGCCCCGCCGTCAACCGGAGAGGAGTCGGCTGACGGGAGGGCGACCGGCAGGGAGACGGGGACACGCTCCTCGGCCTGCTCGCCGTAGCGCTCCACCGCCGCCAGGTCCGCCTCCGCCAGGAGGGTGACCTGGCCGTCGGTCACGCCGAGCACCAGGGCCCGGTCGGTGACCCGGACGACCGCGACGGAGGAGTTGCGCGACAGCTGCTGGCGGGCCAGCACGCTGAGCACCCCGGCGCCCCGCCCCGACAGCGGCTTGCGCGCCATCTTCGACAGCCCCCACACCAGGAGCAGGACGACCAGGAGGGAGAAGGTGATCCTCAGAACGGTCTCGATCATTGCGGAGTGCTGCTCCTACGTCGGGACGGTCGCGGACGGCGGACGGGCGGCGCGGTTACTGCCGGTCCCCGGTGGGCGGGAGGATCTCGGTGACCCGGATGCCGAAGTTCTCGTCGATCACCACGACCTCGCCGCGGGCGATCAGGCGGCCGTTGACCAGCAGGTCGGCGGAGCTGCCCGCGGCGCGGTCCAGCTCCACCACCGCGCCCGGCGCCAGCGACAGCAGCTCGCGCACCGTCATCCGGGTCCGGCCGAGCTCGGCGGTGACGTCCATCTCCACGTCGTGCAGCAGGTCGAAGCGGGCCTTGGGGTTGGCCGCGGGCCGGGCGGAGGCGGGGGCCGGCCACGGGGCCGCCACCATCGCCAGCACCACCCGCACGACGCCCTCCTCCAGCAGCGGCACGAAGACCGCCTCGCCGCGGGTGGCGAGCGCGCCGAGGCCGACCTCCGGCTCGGCGGCCTGGGCCGGCTCCAGCACGACGGGGCCGAGCTTGCGGGCGGCCGCCTCCAGGGCGGGCTGCACGGCCTTGGTCAGGTCCAGCTCGCCGAGCGGGCTGTTGCGCAGGGCGTCGACCAGGTCCTGGCCGACGACGACGGCGACCTCGCCCTGGGTGGTGCCCGAGAAGCGGGCGCACACGGCCTGGCCCGCGGGCAGGTCCTGCGGGACGGAGAAGACGGGCACGCCGACCTCGAGGACGTCACCGGCCGGCAGCAGGGCCAGCGCGGCCTCGGCCGCCGACAGGGCGATTTCCACGCGGGGGGCGACGGTGATCGTGGTGGTCATCAGTGGGCTTCCGTTTCGTTCTGCGGCGTGGGCACGACGAGGCAGGCCAGGCGCGGGCCCTGGCTGCCGGGCACTGCGTGGGCGAAGGTGATGTCCGCGGACGTCACCGCGAGCGGCGCCGTCACGGGGTGGCCGAGCGGCACGACGTCACCCGGCTGCAGGGTGACGATCTGATCGGGGTGGAGCTTGATCGGGTTGAAGCGGACCGCCACCTCGATGGGCGTGGCGCCGAGCGCGGCGGCCATGTTGCGGTGGGCCTCCTCGCGGGCGGCGCGCTGGCCCGAGCTGAGCGTGACGTCGTTGTCGTTGCCCTGCAGCTTGGGGAAGATCGAGGCGAACGGCATGCAGACGGTGGCCAGGCACTCCTCGCTGCCGACCCGCATGTCGAACGAGGCGACGATGACGGCGTCGGCGGGCGCGGCCGCCTGCACGAACTGCGGGTTGTAGTCGATGACGCCCAGCTGGGGGCGGATCTCCGTGATCGACTCGAACGCGTAGTGCATCTCCTCCAGGACCCGGCTGAGCAGGTCGCGCAGGAGCGGGGTCTCCATGTCGGTCAGCGGGCGCTCGGGCTGCGGGCCGCCGGGGCCGCCCAGCATGTGGTCGATGCTGGCCATCGCGGTGGACAGCGAGAACTCCATGATCGCGGTGCCGGGCAGCGGCTCCAGGTCGACCGTGGCGACGATCGTCGGGTTGGACAGCGCCGAGATGTACTCGTCGTAGGTGAGCTGCTGGATCGAGACGAGCGAGACCTGCGACACGACGCGCAGGCTCGTGGTGAGCAGCGTGGTGAACTGCCGGGCGAACGTCTCGTAGGCGAGCTGGAGCGTGCGGACGTGCTCACGGGAGAGCTTGATGGGACGCCGGAAGTCGTAGGGCTGCGGCTCGGATGCCTTCGTCCGGCGGGACATCCGGCCGAGCAGACGGGGCGTTGATGCCGAAGGCTGCGACTGACTCACAGAATCCCCATCGGCCGCCCCCCGACCCGTATGAGGAAATGCCGGAAATCGGGTTCACCCCGTTACGGAGGCCCCGTCCCCGCGGGATCCGCGCCTGCGCGCTCCCCGCCGCTATCCGTGCCTGCGGCCGCCCTCCGGCGGCCCTGCGCTCACCTTGCTTCCGTGCTCTCCCCCCGCCCCGAGGCGGGTCCGGCGGTCCCTCGCCGGGGTACGGCGGGCACCCGGTGGGGCACCCGCAGGTCTTCCTCCACGGCCGGCCCGCCCCGCGGGCACGCCCGGCCGGTCCCCGCCCGGCGGCGCCACCCGCCGGGCGGCGCCGCCGGATCCCGGGGGCGGCGGTACGGCGGACGCCTACTGCATCACGAACTCGCGGAAGTAGATGTCCATGATCTCGCCCTCGTAGGCTTCCTCGATCTTCTTCAGCAGCTCCTGCTTGGCGAGGTTGCGCGCCTTGCCCGAGGACAGCTCGTCCATCGGCCGGTTGCTGAACTGGTCGATCGCCAGGTCCAGGGCCTTGCTGCCGTCGGGGGCCTCGGCGACCTCGGCGGTCGCCTGCAGCGCCAGCCCGAGCTTCAGGAAGTGCCCGTCGGCGAGGTTGATCGTGACGGCGTCGAGGGCGGCCACCGCGCCGGGCTCCGGCGCGGGCTCCTCCTCCGCGCCGCCCCCGGAGAACAGCAGGAAGTAGGCCGCCGCCGCGGCGACGACCAGCAGCAGCGCGCCTCCGGCGATGACGATCAGCTTCTTCTTCGGCTTCTTGCCGCCGTCCTTCGCCTCCTCGGCTTTCGGCGCGGCCTGCAGCTTCGCGGTGGCCATGGTCTGCGTCTCCTGTGGTCGGGGTGTGTCGGTTGTCGTCGGTTGTCGGAAGGCCGGCGGACGCCGGCCGGAGGGTCAGCCGTCGCCCGCCTCGCCCGCCGCCGACGGCAGCAGGGCCTTGGTCTGGGCCGGGAGGTCGGACAGGACGACCACCTCGACCCGGCGGTTCAGCGTCACCGACCGGGGGTCGGTGTCGGCGTACAGCGGGCGCTGGTCGGCGTAGCCGGCGGCGTTCAGCCGGCTCTCCGGGATGCCCTTGGCCGCCAGCCGCCGCACCACCGTGGAGGCGCGCGCGGTCGACAGCTCCCAGTTCGACGGGTACGGGCCCGACCGCACCGGCAGCCAGTTGGTGTGCCCGTCGACCTCGACGGCGTTCTTCTCGCCGCGCAGCGCCGGCGCGATCGAGTCGACGATCTTCCGGCCGTCGCGGAGCAGCTCGGCGCTGTTGTTGTCGAACACGACCGAACTGGTGACGACGGTGACGACCAGGCCGCGCTCGTCGATGCGGAAGTTCACGCCGTCGGCGACGCCGCTCTTGCGCAGCGCCTCCTGGATCTCCTTCTTGATCCGCTCGAACTTCTCGACCTCCTCCTCGGCGGCACGGGCGCGGGCCGAGGCCTGGGCGCGCTCGATCGCGGCGAGGGCCTGGCGGGCCTGCTGCTCGGCCTCGCCGGAGGCCTCCTCGCCCTTGCCCACCACCGACGACAGGTCCAGCGGGGCGGGCTCCGCGCCGCCGGCGTCGCCGGCCAGCGCCGTGCCCTGCGCGGTGAAGGTCACCGTGGGCTGGCCGAAGGCCATCGACAGGCTCGACTTGAGCGCGTTGAACTTGTTCTGGTCGACCTGGCTCATCGCGAACAGCACGATGAACAGCGCCATGAGCACGGTGAGCATGTCGCCGTAGGTGACCAGCCAGCGCTCGTCGGCGTGGCCGCCCTCGTCGTGGTCACCGCCGTGTTTCTTGCGGCGGCGGTGCACCTTGGTGCTCATCAGGCGGCCTTCTTCTCGCTGCTGAGCTCGCCGGGCGGGAGCAGGCTCTTGAGCTTCTGCGAGACCAGGCGCGGGTTGGTGCCCGCCTGGATGTTCGCGATGCCCTCGATCGTGAGCTCCATCTGCGCGCACTCCAACTCACTGAGGCGCTTGAGGCGGTTGCCGATGGGCAGCCAGATCACGTTGGCGCTGGCCACGCCCCACAGGGTGGCGACGAACGCGGCGCCGATCATGTGGCCGAGCTTCTCGGGCTCGCTGAGGTTCTCCAGCACGTGCACGAGGCTGACGACGGTGCCGATGATGCCGATCGTGGGGGCGTAACCGCCCATGTCGGTGAAGATCTTCACGCCGGACTTGTCCTCCCGGCGCTTGGCGTCGACCTCGGCCTCCAGGATCTCCCGGAGCTCCTCGGGGTCGGTGCCGTCGATGGCCAGCTCCAGGCCGCGGCGGAGGAAGGGGTCCTCGACCTCCTTGACCGCGTCCTCCAGGGCCAGCAGGCCCTCGCGGCGGGCGCGCTCCGACAGCTTCACGATCGAGTCGACCAGCTCGGTGCTCGCCGCGGGCTTGGCGGTGAAGGCCCGCTTGATCTGGCCGAACATGCCGGTGGTGTCGCGCAGGACGCCGCCGGCCATCGCCACGCCGAAGGTGCCGCCGAAGACGAGGATCATCGGGGCGATCAGCATGATCGACATCGGGTTGGAGCCCTCGAGGATCATCATCACGAAGATGGAGACGACCGCGATGCCGATGCCCGCCAGGGTTGCCGGATCCATTTAGCGCTCCTGCCGGTGGAGACGGACGACGCGCTGCTGCTCGGCACCGGCGGCGCCCGTGGTGGGGGGACGGTGCGTGCCCGAGGAGACCATGATCTCCGCGTCGGCGATCAGTTCCGCGCGGTACCGGCGCACCAGCGCCATGAACTCGCTGAGGGACTCGGCGATGATGTACTTGGTCCCGTCCACGAGAGTGATCACCGTGTCGGGGGTCTGGTCGGCCCGCTCGATCAGGTCGGGGTTGAGCGCGAACTCCGGGCCGTTCAGGCGCGTGAGAAGGATCACCGAGGTACGTCCTTGGGTCGTCAGCGGTCGACGGGCGGTGGGCCGCGTTACTCCCCTTCCATCGGCCGTATCCCGCCCCGCCTGAGGAAACCTCCGGGACCAAGGTCCTCCTTTCGGAGGGCGGCCCGGGCGCGTCCAGGGGCAGGACCTCCGTGTCCGGGTACGGCGCGGGGCCGGGAGCGCGCCGCATGCGCTCCCGGCCCCTGGCGGGTCGTTCACCGGCCGGACGGCCGGTCGTCCGCCGTCAGACGCGGAACCGCCCGACCAGCGCGTTGAGGTGCGCGGAGTTCTGCGCCAGTTCCTCCGACGCCCGCCGCACCTCGCCGATGCTGCCCACCGTCGCGTGCGCGGTGGCGGCGATCTCCTAGACGCTCTGGGCGATGGCGGTCGCGCCGGAGGCGGCCTCGGAGATGTTGCCCGCCATGCCGTCGGTGGTGCTGCTCTGCTCCTCCACCGCGCTGGCGATGCTGCCCTGGTGGTCGTTGACCTCGCCGATCACCAGGGCGGTCGTGGAGATCGACGCGACGGCCGCGGCCACGTCGGCCTGGATGGCGGTGATGCGCGCGGTGATGTCCTCGGTGGCCTTGGCGGTCTCCTGGGCCAGGTCCTTGACCTCGGAGGCGACCACGGCGAAGCCCTTGCCGGCGTCCCCGGCCCGGGCGGCCTCGATGGTGGCGTTGAGCGCGAGCAGGTTGGTCTGCTCGGCGATCGAGTTGATCATCGCGACGACGCTGCTGACGGCCTCGGACGACTCGCCCAGCCGGGTGATGGCGGTGCCGGCCTCGGCGGCGCGGGTCACCGCGGTGTGGCCGGCGGTGCTGGCCTCGGCGGCGCTGCGGGAGATCTCGCGGATGGAGGCGCCCATCTCCTCGCTGGCGGTGGCCACCGTCTGCACGTTGGTCGAGACCTGCTCGGCGGCGGCCGCGGCGTTGGTGGCCTGGGTCGAGGCCTTGTCGGTCTGCTGGCCGATCTCCGTGCTGATGGCCGACAGCTCCTGCGCCGCGGCGGAGGAGGAGGCGGCCGACTCGTTGATCTGGCGGACCAGGTTGGCGATGTTGCCGACGAACTGGTTGAACAGCTTGCCCAGGGTGCCGATCTCGTCGCGGCGGGACTCGTCGACCCGCTGGGTCAGGTCGCCGTCGCCGTCGGCGATCTCGCGCAGGCGCCGCGCCAGCGCGTCGACGGGCCGGGTGATGCTGCGGGTCAGCGTCCAGCCCATGCCCAGCAGCACGACCGCGGCCAGCGAGGTGCCGAACAGCACGACGTTCTTGGTCGTCGACGCGGTGGAGTCCGCCTCGGCGGCCCGTACGGTCAGCAGGCTCTCCTCGGCCTGGTGCATCTCGGTCAGGGTGGCGCGGATCTCGTCCATGACCGCCTTGCCCTTGTCGGACAGCACGACGGCGCGGGCGGCCTCGAAGCCCTCGGCGCGGCGCAGGTCGATGGTCTGCTGCATCTCGGTGAACTTGGCGTCGATCAGCGAGCGCAGCGAGGCGATGCGCTTCTGCTGGGCGGCGTTGTCGGCGGTGAGGGTCGCGGTCTCGTCCAGTAGCGTGCCGACGCGGTCCTTGGCCTCGGTGTAGGGGGCCAGGTAGGTGTCCTCACCCGTGATCAGGTAGCCGCGCTGGCCGGTCTCGCCGTCCTTGAGCGTCGACAGCACGCCGTCGAGCTTGTTGAGGACCTCGTGGGTGTGCGCCACCCACTTCTCGTTGTCGACGAGGTCGATGGTGTTGTCGTAGGAGACGGCGCCGATGACGCCCATCATGGCCAGGGCGGCCGCGAATCCGGCCACCAGGCGTCGTCCGATGGTCCAGTTCCAGCGCTGCGGGCCGTCGGCGGTCGCTCCCGTCGCCTGGTCGGGCTTGTCGTTCATCAGGCGTCCCCTCCATTGCGGCCGTGGTCGTCATCCGATCCATCGGCCGCGAAATGGATTACTTAGTTTCCTTCCCGTCGGAACCCCTTACGGCGTGGAAAGGAAACCGAGGCTCCCGGTGCCCGTCCCGGGCGGCGGACACGCCTTCCGGCCCACCCGTTCCGCCCCTGCTCCACGGCCGTCTCCTGCGTCCTCCGCCGGACGCCTCCAGGGAGCCGCCGTCTGTCACCGTGCGCACCTGGATTCCGCATCCTCACCGGCATACGATGATTCCTATGAGGATTTCCAAGACCTATACCGTGGACGAAGATATCGTGGCGGCCGTGGAAACCGAAGCGAGGCAGAACGGCACCAGTGCCAGCGAACTCGTCAACACCCTGCTGCAGCGAGGCCTGCGGGCGCGGCGTTTCGCACGCATCGCCGCCCGCCACAATCACCATCTGGACCCCGCCTACCTCGACGCGGCCCTCGCCGAGCGCGAGCAGACCCGCACGGCATGACCGGCCCCGTCCCCAGATTCGGCGACGTCTGGACGATCAAGCACAGCCTGGTCCTGCCGCCGGAGCCCCGCCTGATCGTCTCCGCTGACGACTTCAACGAGGAGTTCCACGTCGTCCTCACGGCTCGCATCAAGGACGTGGACCTTCCGGAGGACGAGCTCACCGAGCCGATCCGCGGGTACGGTGCCGCGCTGCTGTACATGGTGGAGTGGCTGCCGCGCACATCCCTGCACGAGCTGGTCGCCGCCGTCCCCGCCAGCCGTCATGAACTTCTCGGGCGACGTGTGCGCGTGCCCTTCGGCCCCTGAGCCGAGCCGGTCCGCCGTTTCCAGGAGACGGGACACCGTGTCCCGGACGCGTGACAGCCATGGGGGCGCCGGGGCAAGGTGACGGAATGACCGTGGAGATCTCGATCAGCCTGTCCGGCGAGGTGTACCAGGAGGCCAGGGCGGCCGCGGCGCAGCAGGCATGACGCTGTCCGCGTGGTTCGCCGGCCTCGCCCGGGAGCGGCTCGGCACCGACCGCCGTTCCCGTGCCGCCCTCGCCGAGGCGATCGCACGCGACCGGGCCGCCGATCCCGAGGGCGATGCCCGGATGACCGCCGAGCTGCGGCGGATGCGCGAGGCCCGGCCCGCCGCCCGGCGCAAGGCCGCCGAGGTCCGCTCCCGAAACCGGCCGTGGCCCCGCGTCGGCCGGCACCGTGCGGCACGGGCGTGCAGGAGCGGGACACGGAAGGGCCCGGGCACGACCGTCGTCGTGCCCGGGCCCTTCCCGGGTGGGGCCGCCGGAGGGCGGGACCCCGTTAGCGCTTGAGGTTGACCAGGTCGTTCAGCAGCTCGTCGGAGGTGCTGATGACCTTGGTGTTGGCCTGGAAGCCGCGCTGGGCGATGATCAGGTTGGTGAACTCCTGGCCCAGGTCGACGTTGGACATCTCCAGCGCGCCGGACTGCAGCGCGCCGAAGCCGCCGGTGCCCGCGGTGCCGATGGCGACGGCGCCGGAGTTCACGGTGGCGCGGTAGGTCGAGTTGCCGGCCTTCTCCAGACCGCCGGGGTTCACGAAGTTCGCCATGGCGATCTGGGCGAACGTCCGCTTGGTGCCGTCGGCGAGCACGCCGACGAAGGAGCCGTCGGGGGAGACCGTGTAGGACTCGACGTCGGCCGGGAGCGTGACGGGCACGGGGGCGCCGGTGGGCGGGACGGGCACGTCGCCGGTCGCGGCGTTCCAGCCGAGCACGAAGTTGCCGTCGGCGGTGACCAGGGCGCCGCTGGCGTCGAAGTTGAACGCGCCGGCCCGGGTGTAGAGCTGCTCGTTGCCGTTCTGCACCGCGAAGAAGCCGTCGCCCTGGATCATCATGTCGAGGCTGCGGCTGGTGGTCTGCGCGGCGCCCTGGCCGAAGTTGGTCTGGATGCCGGCCAGGCGCACGCCGAGGCCGATCTGGGCGGGGTTGGTGCCGCCCGCGGCGCCGGCCTGCGGGGCGCCCGCGCCCTGCAGCATCTGGCTGAGGGTGTCCTGGAAGAGGGTCTGGGAGCCCTTGAAGCCGGTGGTGTTGACGTTGGCGATGTTGTTGCCGGTGACGTCCATCATGTTCTGGTGGACGCGCAGGCCGCTGATGCCGGAGTAGAGGGAGCGCAGCATGTCACTTTCCTTCGGTGGGTTCGGTGCCGGACTCGCCGGCGTTGCGGACTTCCTTGACCGAGGACAGCGGTACATCCGTGTTCCCGACCCGCACGGTCGGGGTGCTGCCGAGGGAGGCGGAGGTGACCACACCGACGGCGTCCATGCCGTCTGGTCCGGTGTAGCCGACGGTCTTGCCGACGAGGCCGGCGGCCGACAGGCGGAGCTGGGCCGCCAGCAGGTCTCCCTGCTGCTTGACGAGCTCCTCCATCTTCTCCACCTCGGTGAACTGCGCGGTCTGCGTCATGAAGGCGGAGGTGTCGGTGGGCTTGCTCGGGTCCTGGTAGCGCATCTGCGCCACCAGGAGCTGCAGGAACGTGTCCTTGTCGAAGCTGGCGTTCGACGTGCCGGACACGCTGGTCGCGGTGGTGGCGGCGCCGCTGCCGGCGGCGCCGCTCACGGGGTTGGTCACGTGCGGGTTCCTTCTCCGAGGCGGTTCTACAGGCGGACGTTGAGCAGCCGGGAGCCGGGCCGGTCGGCCGGGAGGTCGGCGGCGGGGGCTCCCTGGTAGGCGTCTCCGACGCGGCCGGGGCCGGCGGGGGCGGATCCCTGGTGCCCCTGCTGGGGGAGGTTCTGGCGCGGCTCGCCGTACGGGCCGGTCCCGTCGCCGGGGGCCTCGCGCTGCAGGTCGAGCGTGCAGGCGGCGAAGCCGCCGTCCTCCAGCTCCTGGCGGAGTGCGGGCAGCGCCGAGCGCAGCGTGTCGTAGGCGGCGTCGTTCGCCCCGGCGAGCTGCAGGTGCACGGTGCCGTTGCGCAGTTCGGCGACGATGCTGACCGGGCCGAGGTCGACCGGGTTGAGGTGGACGGTGAGCCGGTGCACGCCGTCGGGGTCCCGCCGCAGCGGCAGCACGTGGACGGCGATCTGGGAGGCGGGCGGGGCGGGCTGCTGGGCGGGGGCGGCGACGCGCTCCGTCCCGGCGGGCTGCGTGGTCGCGGTGACCTGCGGTACGGCCTGCGCGTCGGCGGCCGCCGGGTCGTCGGTCTCGGCGGGGGCGGCGGTGCCGGACTGCCGGGAGCCGGTCTCGCCGCCGGTTCCGCCCGTGCCGGTGCCCGGGGCGCCGGCGGCCGGGGGCTGGCCCGCGGTGCCCTGCGGTTCCTGCGTGCCCGCCGGGGCGGCGGTCTCGGGGGTCGTTCCGGAGGCGGGGTCCGCGGTGGGGGCGGCGGTCGCGGTCCGCGCGTCCGCGGCGGGGGCGGTCTCCGCGGCGGCCGGGGCGGTGAGGCCCGCGGTGCCGGCCGTACCGGCCGGAAGCGCCGCGGCCGGTACGGCCGGGTCCTGCGCCGGTGCGAGCGGCAGGCCCTGCGGGGCGGGCGGCGTCTGCACCGGCTGTCCCTGGGCGCCCGCCAGTCCTGTCGGGCCCGTCGGGCCCGTCGGGCCCGTCGGGCCATCGGCCTGTGCCTGGGCGGCGGTTCCCGCCGCGGCCTGCGGCAGGCCCGGCGCGCCGGCCGGCGGCTGGGCGGCCAGGAGGGCCTGGGCGGTGAGCGGGGCGCCTGCCGCGGCCGGCGGCGCCTGGCCCGGGGCGGCGGTGCCGGAGGGGGCGCCGGAGCCGGGCGGGGTGGTCTGCGGCAGTGCGGCTCCGCCCGCGAGCAGGGCGAGGAGGGCGGCGAAGGCGTCGCCGGTCCCGCTCTGACCCGCCTGACCGTCGCCGGCGCCGGAGGGGGCCGACGTGGCGGACGGGCTCCCCGCGAGGGGGATCGAAGGCACAGTCAAGATCGTCTCTCCTGCTATCCGATGCCGTTCAGAGCCGACTGGATCACGTAGGCCTGGGCGGGGTCGAACAGGCCGTTGCCCACTCCATCGGCAGCCGCGGGCGAGAGCTGCGGCAAACCGGCCGACATCCCGGAACTCGTCAGGCCCGTGCCGTACCCGGTCTGGATCAGGGCCAGCGCGGCCAGCAGCTCGGCGCTCACACCGGTCCCGGCCGGCGTGCCCGCCGGTGAGGTGAGGCCGGCCGCCGGGAGGGCGGAGGCCGTGACCGGCCGGGCGGCCGGGGTCTCGGTGCCGGACGCCGTGGTGGACGCGGCGGCGGTGGCGGGCGCGGTGGACGCGGCGGCGGTGGCGGGCGCGGTGGCGCCGGCGCCCGCCGCCTCGTCGCTCAGGATGCGGCGGATGTCGGTCGGCGCGCGGTAGTAGTCGTCCAGGTCGACGATCTTGACGACGTCGCCGGTGCGGGGGGCGTGCAGCATCTTGCCGTCGCCGACGTAGATGCCGATGTGCGTCGCGGGGGAGCCGAAGGTCAGCAGGTCGCCGGGCTGCGCCTGCTTCAGGCTCGGGATGCTGCGGCCCTCGTTCTGCTGGTCCTGGGAGACGCGCGGCAGGGAGATGCCCAGCTTCTTGTAGACGAGCTGGACCAGGCCGGAGCAGTCCAGGCCCTTGCCCGGGTCGGTGCCGCCCCACAGGTACGGCACGCCGAGGTACTTGCGGGCCTGCGCGACGACGTCCCGGCCGGTGACCGCGGCGTCGACGGCGCCGGTGTCGGCGGCCTGGACGCCCTGGGTCGCGGCGGGGGACCGCACGGCGGCGGGCTGGGCGGTGGGCTGGGCGGCGGCGGGCTGGGCGGCGGGGGACCGCCGGGCCGTCTCCAGCGCCGCGGCGAAGTCCGCGGCCGAGGACGGGGAGGCGGCGGTGGTCGCGGGGGCGGCGGCGGTGCCGAACATCGCGTCCAGCTGGCCGATCCGCGCCACGGTGTCGGTGATGCTCATCGTCCGTCCTTCCCGCCGGCGGTCCGGCTGCCCGGGGAGAGGTCGTCCACGGTGCGCTGGTCGGCGTCCAGCTCGGCCTTGCGCGCGGCGGCCTGGTGGCGTTCGGCGAGCTTCTCCACCATCCGGCGGCGCTGCGAGGCGGCGCTCCAGGTGTCCACGCTGGCGGTGACCCGCCGGGAGGCCTCCTCGGCCTGCTGGCGCCGGAGCGCCAGCTCCCCGGCCAGCGCGCGCCGGGCGGCCATCGCGGCGACGAACGCGGCCGCGTCGGACGGGGCCGGCTCGATCATGCGGCCCTGGAGCTCGGCGTTCTTGTCCTCCGCGCGCCGGGCCGCGGCTCCGGCCTCGGCGCGGGCGCTCATCACCCGGCCCTTGGCGGCGTCCCGGCGCGCCCGGCGGGCGCGCGGGACGGCCGACAGCCGGAAACGTGGGCTCATCGGTCCTCCTCGTGGTCGGGGTTCCGTCGGGGACTGCGGCGCCGCGGGGCGGGCGCTCCGTGCGGGGGCGCCGCGCCGGCGGGCGCCTGCCGGTGCGCGGCGGCGCACCGCGGCGTGCGGCGGCGCCCGGGATCACGACGCGGGGGCCTGCCCCCCGGCCAGCAGGGCCTGCAGCGACTCCCACGCCTGCTCGGCGGTGGTCTGCTCGTCCATGTCCTGGCGCAGGAACGCCTCGATGCGCGGCCACAGCGCGCGGGCCAGGTCGGCGTCGGGGTTGGTGCCCGGCACGTACGCGCCGATCTCCACCAGTTCGCGGATGTCGCGGTGGGCGGCCATGAGGCGGCGCAGCGCGGTGGCGCCGGCGCGCTGCTCGCGGCTGGTCACCGCGCCGGCGACGCGGGAGACCGACTCCAGCACGTCGATCGTGGGGAAGTGCCCGGCGGTGGCCAGGCGGCGGTCGAGCACGACGTGGCCGTCGAGGATCGAGCGCGCCGCGTCGGCGATCGGCTCGTTGTGGTCGTCACCGTCGACGAGCACCGTGTACAGGCCGGTGATGCTGCCGTCCACGCCCGGTCCGGCCCGCTCCAGCAGCCGGGGGAGCATCGCGAACACCGACGGCGGGTAGCCGCGGGTGGCCGGGGGCTCGCCCGCCGACAGGCCGACCTCGCGCTGCGCCATGGCGGCCCGGGTGAGGCTGTCCATCAGCAGCAGGACGTCGCGGCCCTGGTCGCGGAACCACTCGGCGATCCGCGTGGCCGTGAAGCAGGCGCGCAGGCGGACCATCGGCGGCTGGTCGGAGGTGGCCACCACCACGACGGAGCGGGCCAGGCCCTCCGGTCCCAGGTCGTTCTCGATGAACTCGCGGACCTCGCGGCCGCGTTCGCCGACCAGCGCCACGACGGTGATCTCCGCCTCGGTGCCGCGGGTGATCATCGACATGAGGCTGGACTTGCCGACGCCGGAGCCGGCGAAGATGCCCAGGCGCTGCCCGCGCCCGGCGGTGATCAGGGTGTCCATGGCCCGCACGCCCAGCGGCATCGGCTGGTTGATGCGGCGCCGCCGCAGGGCGGGCGGCGGCTCGTTCTCCACCGGGACCATCTCCAGGCCGGCGAGGGAGGGGCCGTCGTCGAGCGGGCGGCCGAGGCCGTCCAGGATGCGGCCGCGCAGCGCGTCGCCGACCGCGACGCGCAGCGCGTCACCGGTGGGCATGACCGGGCTGCCGACCCCGATGCCGGTCAGGGTGCCCAGCGGCAGGCAGCTGAGCCGATCCCCGTCGAGCGCGACCACCTCGGCCGGTACGGCGCCGCGGCCGGTGCCGAGCATGACCAGGTCGCCGACCTTGCCGGGCACGCCCTCCACGGTGACCGAGAGGCCGACCACGGCGGAGACCCGGCCGGCGAGCACGGGCCGGGCGGCGCGGGCGACGGCGGCGAGGCGGGAGTCGAGCAGGGGGATCACAGGCCCAGGGCCTCCTTGACGCGGTCCATGGCGGTGGAAAGGCGGGCGTCGACGGCGGTGGCGTCGCTCTCGGCGACGGCGTCGCCGGGCTTCAGCCGGGCGTCGACGACCATGGTCACGCTCCGGCCGTCGACCTCGAAGGTGTTCTGTCCCGCGCCGACCATGGCGGCGTGGTCGGCGGGGCTCAGGCGGACGAGCACGGGGCGGTTGCCGGGCACCAGCTCCAGCGCGCGGGCCAGGGCCTCGCGGCCGGGCTCGGGGCTGTGGGCGACCTCGCGGCCGAGCACCGCCTCGGCGATGGCGTAGGCGGTGCCCACCACGAGGTCCTCCAGCTCGGCGGCGCCCGGGGCGGTCTGCTGCTCCAGCCGGGAGGCCGAGGCGGCGATCGCCGACAGGGCGCTCTCCAGCCGGGCCAGCTTGCGGGCCTCGGTCCGGGCGACGCGCTCGGCCTCGTCCCGGACCTCGGCCGCGGCGGCCCGGCGGGCCTCCTCGCGGCCCTGCGCCCAGCCCTCGGCGTAGCCGGTGGCCCGCGCCTCGGCCCGGGCCCGCTCCAGGATCTCGGCCGGCACGTTCGCCACCGTGCTGAAGTCGGTGACGAACCGGGCGGCGCTGACGGTGCGGGCGTCCGCGCCGCGCAGCACCGCCTCAGGCGACGAACTCATCCTCGTCCCCTCTGCGGATCACGATCTGGCCGGACTCCTCCAGGGCCCGGATCGCGTGCACGATCTTGGCCTGGGCCTCCTCGACGGTGCGCAGCCGCACCGGGCCGAGCAGCTCGATCTCCTCCAGGAGGTTGGCGGCGGCCCGCTCGGACAGGTTCCGCGTGATCTTGTTGAGCACGTCCTGGCCGACGCCCTTGAGGGCGGTCGCGAGGTCGGCGGTCTCGACCTGCCGGACCACGAGCTGCACGGCGCGGTCGTCGAGGTGCACGATGTCCTCGAACATGAACATCCTGCTGCGCACCTCCTCGGCGAGTTCGGGGCTGCGTCCCTCCAGCCCCTCGAGGATGAGGCGCTCGGTGACGCGGTCGGCACGGTTGATGATGTCGACCAGCGGTTGCAGACCGCCCACGGCGGAGAGGTCGGACGGTTGCAGAACCGACGAGAGCTTGCGCTCCAGCAGGCCCTCCACCTGGCGGATGATGTCGGGCGAGGTGCGGTCCATCACCGCGATCCGGTGCGCCACGTCGGCCTGCAGGGCCGGGTTGAGGCCCGACAGGATCTGCGAGGCCAGGTGCGCCGGCAGGTGCGCCAGCACCAGCGCGATGAGCTGCGGGTGCTCGTCCTGGACGAAGCCCAGCACCTGGCGGGGGTCGGCCCGCTGCAGGAAGCTGAAGGGCATGTCGACCAGCGACGCCGACAGGCGCTCGACGATCTGGCTGGCCCGCTCGCGGCCCAGCGTCGCCTCCAGCACCTCCCGGGCGAAGTCCATGCCGCCCTGGCCGGCGTAGCGGTAGGCGGTCGCCAGGTCGCGGAACTCCGTCAGGATGTCCACCGCGTCCTGGGGGTCGATGGCGCCCAGCCGCACGATCTCGGCGGTCAGCTCCTCGACCTCGGGCTCGCGCAGCTGCGCGAGCACCTTCGCCGAGTCCTCCTTGCCCATCTGGACCAGGAGCACGGCGGCCTTGCGCAGGCCGCTCATGGTCTCGGCCATCGCCATCAGCTCCTCCTGTCGGCGAGCCAGCCGCGCAGCAGCTGGGCCACTTCCTCGGGCTGCCGGTCCACCAGACCGGAGATCTCGTCGCGCAGCTCCTCGCGCCTGCCGTCGGACTCGGCCGGGGCGGGCGCGGGCTCACCGGTGCCGGCGGGCAGGGCCTCGCGCTCGGCGGCCTCCAGCTCGGCCTGGGCGCGCACCCGCTCCAGCTCGGCCTGGAGCGCCTCGATCTGCTCCAGCTCCTTCTTGCTCAGCTGCGTGCGGCGCTTCTTGCGCCGGCCGCGCAGCAGGGCGATGAGGAACAGCAGCCCGATGCCCAGGGCCAGCGCGCCGGTCTTGACGAGTTCCATCGTGCGGGTGTCCTGCTCGGCCTTCTGCGCCGCGGCGAGGTCCGCCGCCGCCTGCTCGGCCGCGCTGTCGTCGAACGGCATCGCCGAGACGGCGATGGTGTCGCCGCGCTGGGCGTCGATGCCGGCGGCCGACGAGACGATGCGCTGGATCTCCGCGGTGTCCACCCCGGCGGCGGCCTGGCCGTCGACCAGGACGGCGACGTCGAGCTTGCGGACCTTGCCGGGGGCGGTCTTGCGGGTCTCGGTGACCAGGCCGACGGCGTTGTCGCGGGTCTCGGTGGTCGACTTGTAGTCGTTGCCGGCCGCGCCCGTCGGCACCTGGATGTTGTCCGGGCCGAGGACGCCTCCGGTGGGGGTGCCGCCCCCGGTGTAGGTCTCCTCCTTGGTCGTCTGCGACAGCGGAGGCAGGTTCGGGTCGCTGACGTACTGCTGGCTGGTGGTCTCGGTCTGGTCGAAGTCGAGGTCGGCGGTGACCTTGACGACGGCCTTGTCCGGTCCGAGGACCTGGGTCAGCATCTGCTGGATGGAGCCGCCCATCCGCTGCTCGAACGACTGGGTCTGCTGCTCGCGCTCGTCGCCGGCGCCGGTGAGCGCCTGCTCGCCGGCGGCGGACAGCACCTTGCCGGTGGAGTCGGCCAGGGTGACGTCGGCCGGGCTCATGCCCTCCACGCTGGAGCTGACGAGGTTCACCACGGCCTTGACCTGGCTGTTGTTCAGCGGCTTGTCGGGGGTGGTGCCCACCAGGACCGAGGCGGTCGGCTTGGCGGCGTCGTCGGCGAAGACGTCCTTCTGCGGGATCGCCAGGTGCACGCTGGCCGAGGTCACGCCCTCGATCGACTTGATCGTGTTGGCGAGCTCGCCCTCCAGCGCGCGCTGGTAGCCGACGTGCTGCATGAAGTCGGAGGTGGTGACCCCCTGCTTGTCCAGCAGGGCGTAGCCGCCGCCGTCGGCCTGGGTCGGCAGGCCCTGGCCGCTCATCTTCAGCCGCAGCTCGTAGACCTGCTCCTGCGGCACCTGGATCGTGGCGCCGCCGTCGGTGAGCTGGTACGGCACGCCGTCGGCGGTGAGCTGCTCGACGATCGCGCTGCCGTCGGCACCCGACAGGTTGGAGTACAGCGTGCCGTACACGGGCTTGGACGACCACTGCATGAAGAAGAACCCGCCGACGGCGAGGGCGGCCACCAGGGAGATGGTGACGGCCTTCTGCCCGGTGCTGAACGAGGCGAACGAGGCCCGCGCCTTGCGGAGGGCGGCCAGTACGCGTTCCTGCATCAGCCCTGCAACCTCATGATCTCAGTGAAAGCGGCGACGGCCTTGTCGCGGATGGCGACGGTCATCTGGGTGGCGAGGGCGGCCTCGGTGCTGGCCGCCATGTAGTCGTGCGCGTCCTGCAGGTCGCCGGTGGCGGCCTGGACGGCCAGCGCGTCGGCGTTCGCCTGGGTCTGCTGCAGCGTGTCGACGCCCTGGGTGAGCAGGTTGCCGAAGACCTCGGCGGCGTTGCCCGGGGAGGCCGCCTCGACGCCTGCGGGGGCGGTGATGCGCAGGGGGCCCGCGACGGGGCCGATCGGCTGGATGCTCATGAGTTCCTCCCGAGCTGGAGCGCGGCCTGGTAGGCGTCGTAGGCGCGGTCGACGACGGAGAGGTTGGCCTGGTAGCCGCGCTGCGCCATCATCAGCTGGCTCATCTGGGAGCCGAGGTCGATGTCGGGGTAGCGCACGTACCCGTTCTCGTCGGCGAGCGGGTGGTCGGGCTCGTGGACGAGGCGCCCCTCGGCGCTGCCCAGTTCGATGCCGCCGACCTGGACGCCGCCGTTGCCCGACCCGTAGTCGACGGCCTGGGCGATCACGAACCGCTCGCGGAACGCCTCGCCGGCGGTGGTGGTGGCGTTGTTGAGGTTGGAGATGTTGTCGGAGACGGCGTCCAGCCACTTGCGGTAGACGGTCACACCGGTGCTGGCGATGCCGATGGCGCGGAAGGGTCCCCCGCTCATGGTCACGCACCTCCCCTGATGACGGAACGGAGCAGGCTGTACTTGGAGTCGAGGGCCTTGAGCATCGTCTGGTAGCGCAGGACCGTGTCCATGTGCGTGAGGGTCTCGTGGTCGAGGTTGACGTTGTTGCCGTTCTCCCGCGTGGGCTCCAGGGAGCGGGCGACCTCCGGGGTCACCTCCTGCGGGGACGTGCCGTCCTCGACGGCGGTGCGCAGGGCGTCTTCGAACTGGACGCGGCCGGCGAGGAACCGGGGGGTCTCCACGTTCGCGATGTTGTCCGCGATGACGCGCTGGCGCTGGGCCAGGCCCTTCAGGGCCACGCGTACCGCGCTGGACGCGACGTCGTCGAGCACGAGGGAACTCCGTTTCGCTTCACTACGGCCGCCGATCCATGGCGTAACGGGTCGAGCACTCCCTGCTCGTAGAGGCTCATCGGACGGTGCCCGTACGTCCTGAGGATTTATCCGGATGCGATCCGGGAGGCAGGCCCTCCGGTTCCGCGCGACTCCTCAGGTCGGGCCCGTCCGCTCCGATGGGCACGGTGCCCCCGTCCCGTTCCCGCGCCGGTCCGGCGCCAGGAGGAGAGCCCACGATGAGCGACGGCATCGCCGCGATCCAGGCGCGTGTGACCGCGCTGCAGAGTCGGCTCGCGGAGCTGGGGTCCGCCGGCGGCTCCTCCGGCCGGCAGTTCGCGGCCCGGCTCGCCGACGCGCGGGCGCAGCAGCCGGGCGGTACGGCCGCCGCCCCGGCGGTCCCGGCCGCCCCGGCGGCCCCGGCGGCCCCGGCCGTGTCCGCCTCCGGCGCCGCCTCCGCCCCGGCCTCCGCCGGCACCGCCGCGGCGCGGGAGCCGTCGAAGGTCCTGGGCGGCGGCGACCGCATCACCGGCACCCTGCGCGCCGCGATCGAGGAGGTCGACCGGAGGTTCGGGGGCTTCTCCGCGATCGGCGCCTGGCGGGCCGACGGCGGCGTGCCCGGCAGCGACCACCCCACCGGCAAGGCCGCGGACTTCATGATCACTTCGGGCGGGAAGATGCCCTCCGCCGCCAGGCTCAAGGAGGGCTGGGAGATCGCCAACTACCTCAAGGACAACGCCGACCGCCTCGGCGTCAAGTACGTGATCTTCGCCCAGCACATCTGGAACCCCTCCCGGGCCGGCGAGGGCTGGCGCCTGATGGAGGACCGCGGGGGCGTGACCGCCAACCACTTCGACCACGTGCACCTGTCGGTCGAGCGCTGACCCCGGGGCCGGTTCCCCTGCGGCCCCGGCGCACACCGGTCCCGGCCGGGCCCTCGGTTCCCCCGGCCGGGACCGCGCCCCGTCCCACCGGGTACGCCCCCGTGGGGCGGGGCGCCCACTCCCCACCGCCGCACCGGCGGCCGCCGACTCCCCTCCGCCGCACCGGCGGCCGCCGAACACGAAGGAGCAGGACATGCCGACCACCGCGTGCCGCGCGCGCAGGATGACGGGCGCGCTCGTCGCCCTCGCCGGGCTGCTCGCCCTGCTCGCCGTACCGGCCGGGGCGGCCGCCGGCCTGCCCGACCGGCGGGCCATGTGGCTCTGGCAGCGCGCCGACACCGCCGCGGTGGACTGGGCCGCGGCCAACGGCGTGCGGGAGGTCTTCGTCTACGTCCCGCCGCAGCTCACCAGGAGCGAGCTGAACCGGCTCCAGCGCCTCGCCAGGCGCGCCGGCGCCACCGGGGTCCGGCTGTCGGCCCTGGGCGGCGAGCCCGAGTGGACCTTCGACCACGCCGCAGCCCTGGCCTGGCAGCGCGCCGCGATGGGCGCCGGGCTGTTCCACACCGCCCACGTCGACGTCGAGCCGTACCAGCTGGAGCGCTGGCGCACCGACCAGGCGGGCACGGCCGCGGCGTTCCTGAGCCTGCTGGCGAAGCTGCGCGACGCCGACCCCCGGCCCCTCGAGGCCGACGTGCCGTTCTGGTACGGCACCGTCACCACCGCCGGCGGCGGCACCCTGGCCGACGAGGTGCTGGCCCGCGTCGACGCGGTCACCGTCATGAGCTACCGCGACCGGGCCACCGGGCCCGGGTCGATCATGGAGGTCGGCACGGACATGCTGGTCCGCGGCCACCGCGCGAACCGCCCGGTACGGCTGGGCGCCGAGACGCTCCGCCTGGCCGACTGCGCGTACTGCACCTTCCACGAGGAGGGCCGCCGCGCGCTGACCGGCGCCCTCGCGGCGGTCGACTCCGCCGGCGCCTCCTACCCCGCCTACGCCGGCATCGCCGTCCACGACTACGGCTCCTGGACCGCCCTGCGCCCCTGACGCGGCACACGCCACGGGCCCGCCGGTACGACCGGCGGGCCCGTGGCGTGTCGGGATGTGCGTCGCGGCGTACGCCGCGCCGATGTCAGAGCGCGGGCTCGTCCGCGACCGGGTCGGTCTCGGGAGCGGGCTCGTCCGCGACCGGGTCGGTCTCGGGAGCGGGCTCCTCCGCGACCGGGTCGGTCTCGGGAGCGGGCTCCTCCGCGACCGGGTCGGTCTCGGGAGCGGGCTCGGGCTCGGCCACCGGCTCGGGGCTGGTGGCGTTGACGTGCGCGGCGAACAGACCGGCGGCGGTCTTGACGCCGTTGACGGTGACCTTGTCCCCGGCGGCCAGCGCGTCCAGGGTCACCTTGGCGTCGTCCTTGGTGACCTTGGTGGTTGCCTGCACCCGGAAGACGGACTCGGTGCCGGCGACGAGCTTGGACCCGCTGGTCACCGCCACCGTGACGGTGCCGGCGGCGGGGTCCACCGCGGTGACGGCGCCGACCGCGGCGAAGGGCAGGACGGCCTTGGCGGCCTCGGCGGCCTTCTTCGCGGCGGCGGCCTTGGCGGCCGCGGCCTTGGCTGCGGCGGCCTTCTTCGCGGCGGCGGCCTTGGCTGCGGCGGCCGCCTTCTTCGCCGCGGCGGCCTGCTTGGCGGCCGCGGCCTTGGCCGAGGTGGTCTTGGCGGGCTTCTTCGGGGCGGCGTTCGCGGCGCCGGCGCTCACCGGCACGCTCACGGTCACGGCGGCGGCCACGGCCAGGGCGGCCCAGCTCTTCTTCATGTTCGACACTGCGTACTCCTACGGTCACCGGCAGCGATGGTGATCTCTCCATCGGCCGGCGCAGGCCTCACTGAAGGGAAAACCGGAAGAATTCCCGGCGGGCCGCTCAGAAGCGAGTGGCGCATCCGTTCCATCCGACCGGGCCTCCGCCCGCGAGCATGATGCGCCACGTCGACCGGCAGCTGATCGAGCACGGCTTCCCGGCGGCCACGGGTGAGTGACTTCAGCCCCACCCCGCACGTCCTCGACGTCAGCATCCTGACCGACGTCGCCCGCGGCGACGGCGACCTCAGCCGAGGACGGGCAGGCCGAGGACGCCCAGGCAGGGGTCGAGGAGGCGCTCCAGGAGCGCGGCGTCGAGCAGGTCGGCGACGGTGAGGGCGTGCACGGCGCCGCTGAGGAGGTTCCACACCCCGCCCGCGCGGTCGGCGACCGGGATCCCGGCGGCGTCGACCGCCTGGACGAGCTCGAACTGCGCGGTCGCCGCGGCCCGGATGCGGTCGGACATGTGGACCGCCCACGAGGCCTCGTGCACGGCCTGCGACCAGGAGGAGGAGTCCAGGCGGGTGCGGTCGCTGAGGACGGTCAGGCGCTCCAGGTCGGCGGCGCCGAGCGTCGCGACGCGCCGGCACAGCCCCGTGACGGCCTCGTGCTGGGGGCCGGTGTCCGCCGGGCGGTCGGGCAGCTCGCGCGTGGCGGCCAGCCAGGCGAGGGCCAGCCGGCGGCGGGTGTCGGCGGGCAGCAGCTCGCGCAGGTAGGTCGCCATCACCGCGTCGCAGACGACCGCGGTGGCGCGGGCGGCGGTGTCGTCCTGGGTGCGCGCGCCCCCGCCGTCCCGCCACGTCCAGCCGAGCACGTCGTGCCGCACGCAGTGCAGCAGCGCGTCGGGGGTGCCGATGGGCGCCCGCTCCAGCAGGGCGAGGGCCCCCTCGTCGTCCTGCTGGGAGAGGCTGCGCACGGTGGGGCGCAGGATGGTGGCGCCGTGGACGTCCTGCCACAGCTGGGCGCGGATCCCGTCGTCGGGCAGCCGCCGGGCCAGCGCCGGCAGGTCCCCCTCCTCGAGGCGGAGGGCGCGGGAAAGCACTGCGGCGGTCGCCGCTCCGCCGTCCAGCCGCGTGAGGTCGAAACCGAGGACTGGGGCGCTGACCAGGGAATACATAAAGCATTTTTACACCTGAGAATGGCGCTTAACCCAATCGATCACGCATTTTATTACCAAAAGTCACTGTGCGCTTTCAGTGCAACACTTTTAGTTGATAAAACCGGTCTTTTACGTGGTGAATGCCGGAGGGCCGCCCACGGTGATCCGTGGGCGCCCCTCGTACGGCCTGCGCTCCCGGCCGGGCGGCGGCGTCCCCACGGGGCGCCGGAGGCCGGCCGCGAGCGCGGGCGGTCAGTAGCGGAAGCCGGAGACCAGCTGGTGCAGCCGGTTCGACAGCTCGGCCAGGTCGGTCGCGGCCCGCCGGCTCTCGGTCACGCCCCCGGCCGTCACCTGCGCCGCGTCGGCCAGCGCCGCGATGTTCTCCGCGATGTCGGAGCTGCCCTTGGCGGCCTCCCCGACGTTGCGGTTCATCTCGTTGGTGGTGGCCGACTGCTCCTCCACCGCGCTGGCGATGGTCAGCTGGTAGTCGTTGATCTGCCCGATGATCTCGCTGATCTCGGCGATCGCCGCCACCGCGCTCTCGGTGTCGACCTGGATGGCCTCCACCCGCTTGGAGATGTCCTCGGTCGCCTTGGCGGTCTCCTGGGCCAGGTCCTTGACCTCGCCGGCCACGACCGCGAAGCCCTTGCCGGCGTCGCCGGCGCGCGCGGCCTCGATGGTGGCGTTGAGCGCCAGCAGGTTCGTCTGCTCGGCGATCGAGGTGATCGTCTTGATGACGGAGCCGATCTCGGCGCTGGAGGCGCCCAGCTTGGCGACGGTCTCGTTGGTCGACTCGGCCACCGTGACCGCCCGCGAGGCGACCTTGGCGCCCTCGTTGGCGTTGTGCGCGATCTCCCTGATGGAGGCGCCCATCTCCTCGCTGCCCGCCGCGACGGTCTGCACGTTCTGCGAGACCTGCTCGGCGGCCGCGGCGACGTTCCCGGCCTGCATGGACGCCTCGTCGGCCGAGGCGGCGATCCGGTCGCTGACCGCGGCCAGCTCACCGGAGCTCGCCGTCAGCGTGTCGGCGTTCTTGGCCAGGGCCTCCATCGTCTGCCCGATGGCGTCGTTGGCCTGGTTGACCGCCGCCGCCATCCGGCCGACCTCGTCGCGGGAGGCCACCTCGACCCGCCCGGTCAGGTCGCCCCGGGCCGTCGCGTCGAGCGTGCGGGAGACCGCGGCCAGCGGGCGGACGATCAGGCGCGACACGGTGAGCGCCAGCCCCGCCGCGACCAGCAGGCCCGCCGCGAGCAGCACCAGGATCTGGGTCCGGGCGGCGGCGTACTCGTCGGCGGCCGCCGCGGTCGCCTGCTCGGCGTCGGCCTTCTCGAACGCCGACATGCCGTCCATGGCGGCGTTCATCTGGAGGGCGGCCTTGGAGAACCGGTCCAGCACCACCTTGGTGTCGCTGCCGAGGGTGAACCCGGCCGGCGGGGCCTGCCCGAAGAGCACGACGTCGCGCAGGGTCTGGTACTCCGCCCAGCCCTCCTCGAAGGAGGCCGTCTGCTCCTTGGCCTCCGGGGCGTCGGGCAGGGCGGCCGAGTACTCCTCGAACGTCGCGGTCACCTCGTCGGCGAAACCGAGCATCTGCTGCTTCAGGCCGGCCCTGATGTCGGGCTCGGTGATGGCCACGAAGGCAGTGGTCGCGTTGAACATGTCGGCCATGTTCCCGCGCAGGTCGCCGAGGTCGGCCAGCCGCTCGATGTTGCCCTGCTTCATCGCGCGCAGGTCATCGTTGAGCCCGCTCATGCGGGCCAGCGCCATGCTTCCGGCGCCCGCGCCCACGACGCCCACGACGGCGACGACGGCGAAGATCTTGGTGTTGATACGGCGGTCGGCGAACCACCCCAGCAGACGGTTGCGGCGCACGCTCACGGCGGGGGGTGCGGCTTCCACGGGCGTGACGGTCACATCAGGTCCTTTCCAGTGCAAGACCGAGAGCTGCTGGAACCGGGTCGTCAGACAGCTTCTCCGCCTGCCCATCGGCACCGCGGAGCCCCTCCTGAGGGCATCCGGCGCGCTCCCGGCGGACGGCGCCGTCCGCCGGGAGCGCGCCGGATGCCCTCAGGAGGGGCTCCGCGGTGCCGATGGGCAGGCGGAGAAGCTGTCTGACGACCCGGTTCCAGCAGCTCTCGGTCTTGCACTGGAAAGGACCTGATGTGACCGTCACGCCCGTGGAAGCCGCACCCCCCGCCGTGAGCGTGCGCCGCAACCGTCTGCTGGGGTGGTTCGCCGACCGCCGTATCAACACCAAGATCTTCGCCGTCGTCGCCGTCGTGGGCGTCGTGGGCGCGGGCGCCGGAAGCATGGCGCTGGCCCGCATGAGCGGGCTCAACGATGACCTGCGCGCGATGAAGCAGGGCAACATCGAGCGGCTGGCCGACCTCGGCGACCTGCGCGGGAACATGGCCGACATGTTCAACGCGACCACTGCCTTCGTGGCCATCACCGAGCCCGACATCAGGGCCGGCCTGAAGCAGCAGATGCTCGGTTTCGCCGACGAGGTGACCGCGACGTTCGAGGAGTACTCGGCCGCCCTGCCCGACGCCCCGGAGGCCAAGGAGCAGACGGCCTCCTTCGAGGAGGGCTGGGCGGAGTACCAGACCCTGCGCGACGTCGTGCTCTTCGGGCAGGCCCCGCCGGCCGGGTTCACCCTCGGCAGCGACACCAAGGTGGTGCTGGACCGGTTCTCCAAGGCCGCCCTCCAGATGAACGCCGCCATGGACGGCATGTCGGCGTTCGAGAAGGCCGACGCCGAGCAGGCGACCGCGGCGGCCGCCGACGAGTACGCCGCCGCCCGGACCCAGATCCTGGTGCTGCTCGCGGCGGGCCTGCTGGTCGCGGCGGGGCTGGCGCTCACCGTGTCGCGCCTGATCGTCCGCCCGCTGGCCGCGGTCTCCCGCACGCTCGACGCGACGGCCCGGGGCGACCTGACCGGGCGGGTCGAGGTGGCCTCCCGCGACGAGGTCGGCCGGATGGCGGCGGCGGTCAACCAGGCCAACGACGCCATCGGGCAGACGATGGAGGCCCTGGCCAAGAACGCCGACACGCTGACGGCGAGCTCCGGTGAGCTGGCCGCGGTCAGCGACCGGATCGCCGCCTCGGCCGACGAGGCGTCCATGCAGGCCGGGAACGTCGCCGCGGCCGCCGAGCAGGTCTCGCAGAACGTGCAGACCGTCGCGGCGGGCAGCGAGGAGATGGGCGCCTCCATCAGGGAGATCGCGCACAACGCCAACGAGGGCGCCAAGGTCGCCTCGCGGGCGGTCACGGTGGCCGAGTCGACCAACGAGACCGTCGCCAAGCTGGGCGCCTCCAGCGCCGAGATCGGCTCCGTCATCAAGACGATCACCTCGATCGCCGAGCAGACGAACCTGCTGGCGCTCAACGCCACCATCGAGGCCGCGCGCGCCGGCGACGCCGGCAAGGGCTTCGCGGTCGTGGCCGGCGAGGTCAAGGACCTGGCCCAGGAGACCGCCAAGGCGACCGAGGACATCTCCAAGCGGGTGGAGGCCATCCAGGTCGACACCGAGAGCGCGGTGGCGGCGATCGCCGAGATCAGCGAGATCATCGGGCAGATCAACGACTACCAGCTGACCATCGCCAGCGCGGTGGAGGAGCAGTCGGCCACCACCAACGAGATGAACCGCAACGTCGGGGAGGCCGCCAAGGGCAGCTCCGACATCGCGGAGAACATCGCGGCGCTGGCCGACGCGGCGCAGGTGACGGCCGGGGGCGTGACCGAGAGCCGGCGGGCCGCGACCGACCTGGCCGAGCTGTCGAACCGGCTGCACCAGCTGGTCTCCGGCTTCCGCTACTGACCGCCCGCGCTCGCGGCCGGCCTCCGGCGCCCCGTGGGGACGCCGCCGCCCGGCCGGGAGCGCAGGCCGTACGAGGGGCGCCCACGGATCACCGTGGGCGGCCCTCCGGCATTCACCACGTAAAAGACCGGTTTTATCAACTAAAAGTGTTGCACTGAAAGCGCACAGTGACTTTTGGTAATAAAATGCGTGATCGATTGGGTTAAGCGCCATTCTCAGGTGTAAAAATGCTTTATGTATTCCCTGGTCAGCGCCCCAGTCCTCGGTTTCGACCTCACGCGGCTGGACGGCGGAGCGGCGACCGCCGCAGTGCTTTCCCGCGCCCTCCGCCTCGAGGAGGGGGACCTGCCGGCGCTGGCCCGGCGGCTGCCCGACGACGGGATCCGCGCCCAGCTGTGGCAGGACGTCCACGGCGCCACCATCCTGCGCCCCACCGTGCGCAGCCTCTCCCAGCAGGACGACGAGGGGGCCCTCGCCCTGCTGGAGCGGGCGCCCATCGGCACCCCCGACGCGCTGCTGCACTGCGTGCGGCACGACGTGCTCGGCTGGACGTGGCGGGACGGCGGGGGCGCGCGCACCCAGGACGACACCGCCGCCCGCGCCACCGCGGTCGTCTGCGACGCGGTGATGGCGACCTACCTGCGCGAGCTGCTGCCCGCCGACACCCGCCGCCGGCTGGCCCTCGCCTGGCTGGCCGCCACGCGCGAGCTGCCCGACCGCCCGGCGGACACCGGCCCCCAGCACGAGGCCGTCACGGGGCTGTGCCGGCGCGTCGCGACGCTCGGCGCCGCCGACCTGGAGCGCCTGACCGTCCTCAGCGACCGCACCCGCCTGGACTCCTCCTCCTGGTCGCAGGCCGTGCACGAGGCCTCGTGGGCGGTCCACATGTCCGACCGCATCCGGGCCGCGGCGACCGCGCAGTTCGAGCTCGTCCAGGCGGTCGACGCCGCCGGGATCCCGGTCGCCGACCGCGCGGGCGGGGTGTGGAACCTCCTCAGCGGCGCCGTGCACGCCCTCACCGTCGCCGACCTGCTCGACGCCGCGCTCCTGGAGCGCCTCCTCGACCCCTGCCTGGGCGTCCTCGGCCTGCCCGTCCTCGGCTGAGGTCGCCGTCGCCGCGGGCGACGTCGGTCAGGATGCTGACGTCGAGGACGTGCGGGGTGGGGCTGAAGTCACTCACCCGTGGCCGCCGGGAAGCCGTGCTCGATCAGCTGCCGGTCGACGTGGCGCATCATGCTCGCGGGCGGAGGCCCGGTCGGATGGAACGGATGCGCCACTCGCTTCTGAGCGGCCCGCCGGGAATTCTTCCGGTTTTCCCTTCAGTGAGGCCTGCGCCGGCCGATGGAGAGATCACCATCGCTGCCGGTGACCGTAGGAGTACGCAGTGTCGAACATGAAGAAGAGCTGGGCCGCCCTGGCCGTGGCCGCCGCCGTGACCGTGAGCGTGCCGGTGAGCGCCGGCGCCGCGAACGCCGCCCCGAAGAAGCCCGCCAAGACCACCTCGGCCAAGGCCGCGGCCGCCAAGCAGGCCGCCGCGGCGAAGAAGGCGGCCGCCGCAGCCAAGGCCGCCGCCGCGAAGAAGGCCGCCGCAGCCAAGGCCGCGGCCGCCAAGGCCGCCGCCGCGAAGAAGGCCGCCGAGGCCGCCAAGGCCGTCCTGCCCTTCGCCGCGGTCGGCGCCGTCACCGCGGTGGACCCCGCCGCCGGCACCGTCACGGTGGCGGTGACCAGCGGGTCCAAGCTCGTCGCCGGCACCGAGTCCGTCTTCCGGGTGCAGGCAACCACCAAGGTCACCAAGGACGACGCCAAGGTGACCCTGGACGCGCTGGCCGCCGGGGACAAGGTCACCGTCAACGGCGTCAAGACCGCCGCCGGTCTGTTCGCCGCGCACGTCAACGCCACCAGCCCCGAGCCGGTGGCCGAGCCCGAGCCCGCTCCCGAGACCGACCCGGTCGCGGAGGAGCCCGCTCCCGAGACCGACCCGGTCGCGGACGAGCCCGCTCCCGAGACCGACCCGGTCGCGGACGAGCCCGCGCTCTGACATCGGCGCGGCGTACGCCGCGACGCACATCCCGACACGCCACGGGCCCGCCGGTCGTACCGGCGGGCCCGTGGCGTGTGCCGCGTCAGGGGCGCAGGGCGGTCCAGGAGCCGTAGTCGTGGACGGCGATGCCGGCGTAGGCGGGGTAGGAGGCGCCGGCGGAGTCGACCGCCGCGAGGGCGCCGGTCAGCGCGCGGCGGCCCTCCTCGTGGAAGGTGCAGTACGCGCAGTCGGCCAGGCGGAGCGTCTCGGCGCCCAGCCGTACCGGGCGGTTCGCGCGGTGGCCGCGGACCAGCATGTCCGTGCCGACCTCCATGATCGACCCGGGCCCGGTGGCCCGGTCGCGGTAGCTCATGACGGTGACCGCGTCGACGCGGGCCAGCACCTCGTCGGCCAGGGTGCCGCCGCCGGCGGTGGTGACGGTGCCGTACCAGAACGGCACGTCGGCCTCGAGGGGCCGGGGGTCGGCGTCGCGCAGCTTCGCCAGCAGGCTCAGGAACGCCGCGGCCGTGCCCGCCTGGTCGGTGCGCCAGCGCTCCAGCTGGTACGGCTCGACGTCGACGTGGGCGGTGTGGAACAGCCCGGCGCCCATCGCGGCGCGCTGCCAGGCCAGGGCTGCGGCGTGGTCGAAGGTCCACTCGGGCTCGCCGCCCAGGGCCGACAGCCGGACCCCGGTGGCGCCGGCGCGCCTGGCGAGGCGCTGGAGCCGGTTCAGCTCGCTCCTGGTGAGCTGCGGCGGGACGTAGACGAAGACCTCCCGCACGCCGTTGGCCGCGGCCCAGTCCACCGCGGCGGTGTCGGCGCGCTGCCAGAGCCACATGGCCCGCCGGTCGGGCAGGCCGGCGGCCGCCCCGGCCGGTACGGCGAGCAGGGCGAGCAGCCCGGCGAGGGCGACGAGCGCGCCCGTCATCCTGCGCGCGCGGCACGCGGTGGTCGGCATGTCCTGCTCCTTCGTGTTCGGCGGCCGCCGGTGCGGCGGAGGGGAGTCGGCGGCCGCCGGTGCGGCGGTGGGGAGTGGGCGCCCCGCCCCACGGGGGCGTACCCGGTGGGACGGGGCGCGGTCCCGGCCGGGGGAACCGAGGGCCCGGCCGGGACCGGTGTGCGCCGGGGCCGCAGGGGAACCGGCCCCGGGGTCAGCGCTCGACCGACAGGTGCACGTGGTCGAAGTGGTTGGCGGTCACGCCCCCGCGGTCCTCCATCAGGCGCCAGCCCTCGCCGGCCCGGGAGGGGTTCCAGATGTGCTGGGCGAAGATCACGTACTTGACGCCGAGGCGGTCGGCGTTGTCCTTGAGGTAGTTGGCGATCTCCCAGCCCTCCTTGAGCCTGGCGGCGGAGGGCATCTTCCCGCCCGAAGTGATCATGAAGTCCGCGGCCTTGCCGGTGGGGTGGTCGCTGCCGGGCACGCCGCCGTCGGCCCGCCAGGCGCCGATCGCGGAGAAGCCCCCGAACCTCCGGTCGACCTCCTCGATCGCGGCGCGCAGGGTGCCGGTGATGCGGTCGCCGCCGCCCAGGACCTTCGACGGCTCCCGCGCCGCGGCGGTGCCGGCGGAGGCCGGGGCGGAGGCGGCGCCGGAGGCGGACACGGCCGGGGCCGCCGGGGCCGCCGGGGCGGCCGGGACCGCCGGGGCGGCGGCCGTACCGCCCGGCTGCTGCGCCCGCGCGTCGGCGAGCCGGGCCGCGAACTGCCGGCCGGAGGAGCCGCCGGCGGACCCCAGCTCCGCGAGCCGACTCTGCAGCGCGGTCACACGCGCCTGGATCGCGGCGATGCCGTCGCTCATCGTGGGCTCTCCTCCTGGCGCCGGACCGGCGCGGGAACGGGACGGGGGCACCGTGCCCATCGGAGCGGACGGGCCCGACCTGAGGAGTCGCGCGGAACCGGAGGGCCTGCCTCCCGGATCGCATCCGGATAAATCCTCAGGACGTACGGGCACCGTCCGATGAGCCTCTACGAGCAGGGAGTGCTCGACCCGTTACGCCATGGATCGGCGGCCGTAGTGAAGCGAAACGGAGTTCCCTCGTGCTCGACGACGTCGCGTCCAGCGCGGTACGCGTGGCCCTGAAGGGCCTGGCCCAGCGCCAGCGCGTCATCGCGGACAACATCGCGAACGTGGAGACCCCCCGGTTCCTCGCCGGCCGCGTCCAGTTCGAAGACGCCCTGCGCACCGCCGTCGAGGACGGCACGTCCCCGCAGGAGGTGACCCCGGAGGTCGCCCGCTCCCTGGAGCCCACGCGGGAGAACGGCAACAACGTCAACCTCGACCACGAGACCCTCACGCACATGGACACGGTCCTGCGCTACCAGACGATGCTCAAGGCCCTCGACTCCAAGTACAGCCTGCTCCGTTCCGTCATCAGGGGAGGTGCGTGACCATGAGCGGGGGACCCTTCCGCGCCATCGGCATCGCCAGCACCGGTGTGACCGTCTACCGCAAGTGGCTGGACGCCGTCTCCGACAACATCTCCAACCTCAACAACGCCACCACCACCGCCGGCGAGGCGTTCCGCGAGCGGTTCGTGATCGCCCAGGCCGTCGACTACGGGTCGGGCAACGGCGGCGTCCAGGTCGGCGGCATCGAACTGGGCAGCGCCGAGGGGCGCCTCGTCCACGAGCCCGACCACCCGCTCGCCGACGAGAACGGGTACGTGCGCTACCCCGACATCGACCTCGGCTCCCAGATGAGCCAGCTGATGATGGCGCAGCGCGGCTACCAGGCCAACCTCTCCGTCGTCGACCGCGCCTACGACGCCTACCAGGCCGCGCTCCAGCTCGGGAGGAACTCATGAGCATCCAGCCGATCGGCCCCGTCGCGGGCCCCCTGCGCATCACCGCCCCCGCAGGCGTCGAGGCGGCCTCCCCGGGCAACGCCGCCGAGGTCTTCGGCAACCTGCTCACCCAGGGCGTCGACACGCTGCAGCAGACCCAGGCGAACGCCGACGCGCTGGCCGTCCAGGCCGCCACCGGCGACCTGCAGGACGCGCACGACTACATGGCGGCCAGCACCGAGGCCGCCCTCGCCACCCAGATGACCGTCGCCATCCGCGACAAGGCCGTCGCCGCTTTCACTGAGATCATGAGGTTGCAGGGCTGATGCAGGAACGCGTACTGGCCGCCCTCCGCAAGGCGCGGGCCTCGTTCGCCTCGTTCAGCACCGGGCAGAAGGCCGTCACCATCTCCCTGGTGGCCGCCCTCGCCGTCGGCGGGTTCTTCTTCATGCAGTGGTCGTCCAAGCCCGTGTACGGCACGCTGTACTCCAACCTGTCGGGTGCCGACGGCAGCGCGATCGTCGAGCAGCTCACCGCCGACGGCGTGCCGTACCAGCTCACCGACGGCGGCGCCACGATCCAGGTGCCGCAGGAGCAGGTCTACGAGCTGCGGCTGAAGATGAGCGGCCAGGGCCTGCCGACCCAGGCCGACGGCGGCGGCTACGCCCTGCTGGACAAGCAGGGGGTCACCACCTCCGACTTCATGCAGCACGTCGGCTACCAGCGCGCGCTGGAGGGCGAGCTCGCCAACACGATCAAGTCGATCGAGGGCGTGACCTCGGCCAGCGTGCACCTGGCGATCCCGCAGAAGGACGTCTTCGCCGACGACGCCGCCAAGCCGACCGCCTCGGTCCTGGTGGGCACCACCCCCGACAAGCCGCTGAACAACAGCCAGGTCAAGGCCGTGGTGAACCTCGTCAGCTCCAGCGTGGAGGGCATGAGCCCGGCCGACGTCACCCTGGCCGACTCCACCGGCAAGGTGCTGTCCGCCGCCGGCGAGCAGGCGCTCACCGGCGCCGGCGACGAGCGCGAGCAGCAGACCCAGTCGTTCGAGCAGCGGATGGGCGGCTCCATCCAGCAGATGCTGACCCAGGTCCTCGGACCGGACAAGGCCGTCGTCAAGGTCACCGCCGACCTCGACTTCGACCAGACCGAGACCACCAGCCAGCAGTACGTCAGCGACCCGAACCTGCCTCCGCTGTCGCAGACGACCAAGGAGGAGACCTACACCGGGGGCGGCACCCCCACCGGAGGCGTCCTCGGCCCGGACAACATCCAGGTGCCGACGGGCGCGGCCGGCAACGACTACAAGTCGACCACCGAGACCCGCGACAACGCCGTCGGCCTGGTCACCGAGACCCGCAAGACCGCCCCCGGCAAGGTCCGCAAGCTCGACGTCGCCGTCCTGGTCGACGGCCAGGCCGCCGCCGGGGTGGACACCGCGGAGATCCAGCGCATCGTCTCGTCGGCCGCCGGCATCGACGCCCAGCGCGGCGACACCATCGCCGTCTCGGCGATGCCGTTCGACGACAGCGCGGCCGAGCAGGCGGCGGCGGACCTCGCCGCGGCGCAGAAGGCCGAGCAGGACACCCGCACGATGGAACTCGTCAAGACCGGCGCGCTGGCCCTGGGCATCGGGCTGCTGTTCCTCATCGCCCTGCTGCGCGGCCGGCGCAAGAAGCGCCGCACGCAGCTGAGCAAGAAGGAGCTGGAGCAGATCGAGGCGCTCCAGGCCGAGCTGGAGCGGGTGCGCGCCCAGGCCGAGCTGGAGGCCGCCGAGCGCGAGGCCCTGCCCGCCGGCACCGGTGAGCCCGCGCCCGCCCCGGCCGAGTCCGACGGCAGGCGCGAGGAGCTGCGCGACGAGATCTCCGGTCTGGTGGACCGGCAGCCCGAGGAAGTGGCCCAGCTGCTGCGCGGCTGGCTCGCCGACAGGAGGAGCTGATGGCGATGGCCGAGACCATGAGCGGCCTGCGCAAGGCCGCCGTGCTCCTGGTCCAGATGGGCAAGGAGGACTCGGCGAAGGTGCTCGCGCAGCTGCGCGAGCCCGAGGTCGAGGAGCTGACCGCCGAGATCGTGCGGCTGGGCGCCATCGACCCCCAGGACGCGGTGGACATCCTGACGGAGTTCCGCGACCTGGCGACCGCCTACCGCTACGCCGGCCAGGGCGGCATGGACTTCGCCCGGGAGGTGCTGGAGGCGACGCTGGGCCGCGAGCGGGCCAGCCAGATCGTCGAGCGCCTGTCGGCGTCGCTGGTCGACATGCCCTTCAGCTTCCTGCAGCGGGCCGACCCCCGCCAGGTGCTGGGCTTCGTCCAGGACGAGCACCCGCAGCTCATCGCGCTGGTGCTGGCGCACCTGCCGGCGCACCTGGCCTCGCAGATCCTGTCGGGCCTCAACCCGGCCCTGCAGGCCGACGTGGCGCACCGGATCGCGGTGATGGACCGCACCTCGCCCGACATCATCCGCCAGGTGGAGGGCCTGCTGGAGCGCAAGCTCTCGTCGGTTCTGCAACCGTCCGACCTCTCCGCCGTGGGCGGTCTGCAACCGCTGGTCGACATCATCAACCGTGCCGACCGCGTCACCGAGCGCCTCATCCTCGAGGGGCTGGAGGGACGCAGCCCCGAACTCGCCGAGGAGGTGCGCAGCAGGATGTTCATGTTCGAGGACATCGTGCACCTCGACGACCGCGCCGTGCAGCTCGTGGTCCGGCAGGTCGAGACCGCCGACCTCGCGACCGCCCTCAAGGGCGTCGGCCAGGACGTGCTCAACAAGATCACGCGGAACCTGTCCGAGCGGGCCGCCGCCAACCTCCTGGAGGAGATCGAGCTGCTCGGCCCGGTGCGGCTGCGCACCGTCGAGGAGGCCCAGGCCAAGATCGTGCACGCGATCCGGGCCCTGGAGGAGTCCGGCCAGATCGTGATCCGCAGAGGGGACGAGGATGAGTTCGTCGCCTGAGGCGGTGCTGCGCGGCGCGGACGCCCGCACCGTCAGCGCCGCCCGGTTCGTCACCGACTTCAGCACGGTGGCGAACGTGCCGGCCGAGATCCTGGAGCGGGCCCGGGCCGAGGCGCGGGCCACCGGCTACGCCGAGGGCTGGGCGCAGGGCCGCGAGGAGGCCCGCCGGGCCGCCGCGGCCGAGGTCCGGGACGAGGCCGAGCGCGTCGCCCGGACCGAGGCCCGCAAGCTGGCCCGGCTGGAGAGCGCCCTGTCGGCGATCGCCGCCTCGGCCTCCCGGCTGGAGCAGCAGACCGCCCCGGGCGCCGCCGAGCTGGAGGACCTCGTGGTGGGCACCGCCTACGCCATCGCCGAGGCGGTGCTCGGCCGCGAGGTCGCCCACAGCCCCGAGCCCGGCCGCGAGGCCCTGGCCCGCGCGCTGGAGCTGGTGCCCGGCAACCGCCCCGTGCTCGTCCGCCTGAGCCCCGCCGACCACGCCGCCATGGTCGGCGCGGGACAGAACACCTTCGAGGTCGACGGCCGGAGCGTGACCATGGTCGTCGACGCCCGGCTGAAGCCCGGCGACGCCGTCGCCGAGAGCGACGCCACCGCCGTCGACGCCCGCCTTTCCACCGCCATGGACCGCGTCAAGGAGGCCCTGGGCCTGTGATCCCCCTGCTCGACTCCCGCCTCGCCGCCGTCGCCCGCGCCGCCCGGCCCGTGCTCGCCGGCCGGGTCTCCGCCGTGGTCGGCCTCTCGGTCACCGTGGAGGGCGTGCCCGGCAAGGTCGGCGACCTGGTCATGCTCGGCACCGGCCGCGGCGCCGTACCGGCCGAGGTGGTCGCGCTCGACGGGGATCGGCTCAGCTGCCTGCCGCTGGGCACCCTGACCGGCATCGGGGTCGGCAGCCCGGTCATGCCCACCGGTGACGCGCTGCGCGTCGCGGTCGGCGACGCGCTGCGCGGCCGCATCCTGGACGGCCTCGGCCGCCCGCTCGACGACGGCCCCTCCCTCGCCGGCCTGGAGATGGTCCCGGTGGAGAACGAGCCGCCGCCCGCCCTGCGGCGGCGCCGCATCAACCAGCCGATGCCGCTGGGCGTGCGGGCCATGGACACCCTGATCACCGCCGGGCGCGGGCAGCGCCTGGGCATCTTCGCCGGCTCCGGCGTCGGCAAGTCCAGCCTCATGTCGATGATCACCCGCGGCACCGAGGCGGAGATCACCGTCGTGGCGCTGGTCGGCGAACGCGGCCGCGAGGTCCGCGAGTTCATCGAGAACGACCTGGGACCGGAGGGCCTGGCCCGCTCCGTCGTGGTGGTGGCCACCTCCGACCAGCCGCCGATGGTCCGCCTGCGCGCCTGCTTCACGGCCACGCGGATCGCCGAGTGGTTCCGCGACCAGGGCCGCGACGTCCTGCTGCTGATGGACAGCCTCACCCGGGCCGCCATGGCGCAGCGCGAGGTCGGCCTGTCGGCGGGCGAGCCCCCGGCCACCCGCGGCTACCCGCCGTCGGTGTTCGCGATGCTCCCCCGGCTGCTGGAGCGGGCCGGACCGGGCGTGGACGGCAGCATCACCGGCCTGTACACGGTGCTCGTCGACGGTGACGACCACAACGAGCCGATCGCCGACGCGGCGCGCTCGATCCTCGACGGCCACGTCGTGCTCGACCGCCGCCTGGCCACCGCCGGGCACTTCCCCACGATCGACGTGCTGGAGTCGGTCTCCCGCGTCGCCGGCGCGGTGACCAGCCGCGAGCAGCGCGCCGGCGCCACCGCGCTGCGCCGCCTCATGGCCGCCCACCGCGACATCCGCGAACTGGTGGAGATCGGCGCGTACGTGCCGGGCACCAACCCCGACGCCGACCTGGCCCGCGCGCTGTGGCCGCGCATCGAGGCGTTCCTGCGCCAGGACATGGACGAGCAGACCACCGCCGAGCAGGCGTGGGAGTCGCTGCAGGCCCTGCTGGCCGGGGGGCAGGCCCCCGCGTCGTGATCCCGGGCGCCGCCGCACGCCGCGGTGCGCCGCCGCGCACCGGCAGGCGCCCGCCGGCGCGGCGCCCCCGCACGGAGCGCCCGCCCCGCGGCGCCGCAGTCCCCGACGGAACCCCGACCACGAGGAGGACCGATGAGCCCACGTTTCCGGCTGTCGGCCGTCCCGCGCGCCCGCCGGGCGCGCCGGGACGCCGCCAAGGGCCGGGTGATGAGCGCCCGCGCCGAGGCCGGAGCCGCGGCCCGGCGCGCGGAGGACAAGAACGCCGAGCTCCAGGGCCGCATGATCGAGCCGGCCCCGTCCGACGCGGCCGCGTTCGTCGCCGCGATGGCCGCCCGGCGCGCGCTGGCCGGGGAGCTGGCGCTCCGGCGCCAGCAGGCCGAGGAGGCCTCCCGGCGGGTCACCGCCAGCGTGGACACCTGGAGCGCCGCCTCGCAGCGCCGCCGGATGGTGGAGAAGCTCGCCGAACGCCACCAGGCCGCCGCGCGCAAGGCCGAGCTGGACGCCGACCAGCGCACCGTGGACGACCTCTCCCCGGGCAGCCGGACCGCCGGCGGGAAGGACGGACGATGAGCATCACCGACACCGTGGCGCGGATCGGCCAGCTGGACGCGATGTTCGGCACCGCCGCCGCCCCCGCGACCACCGCCGCCTCCCCGTCCTCGGCCGCGGACTTCGCCGCGGCGCTGGAGACGGCCCGGCGGTCCCCCGCCGCCCAGCCCGCCGCCGCCCAGCCCACCGCCCAGCCCGCCGCCGTGCGGTCCCCCGCCGCGACCCAGGGCGTCCAGGCCGCCGACACCGGCGCCGTCGACGCCGCGGTCACCGGCCGGGACGTCGTCGCGCAGGCCCGCAAGTACCTCGGCGTGCCGTACCTGTGGGGCGGCACCGACCCGGGCAAGGGCCTGGACTGCTCCGGCCTGGTCCAGCTCGTCTACAAGAAGCTGGGCATCTCCCTGCCGCGCGTCTCCCAGGACCAGCAGAACGAGGGCCGCAGCATCCCGAGCCTGAAGCAGGCGCAGCCCGGCGACCTGCTGACCTTCGGCTCCCCCGCGACGCACATCGGCATCTACGTCGGCGACGGCAAGATGCTGCACGCCCCCCGCACCGGCGACGTCGTCAAGATCGTCGACCTGGACGACTACTACCGCGCGCCGACCGACATCCGCCGCATCCTGAGCGACGAGGCGGCGGGCGCCGGCGCCACCGCGCCCGCCACCGCCGCCGCGTCCACCGCGCCCGCCACCGCCGCCGCGTCCACCGCGCCCGCCACCGCCGCCGCGTCCACCACGGCGTCCGGCACCGAGACCCCGGCCGCCCGGCCGGTCACGGCCTCCGCCCTCCCGGCGGCCGGCCTCACCTCACCGGCGGGCACGCCGGCCGGGACCGGTGTGAGCGCCGAGCTGCTGGCCGCGCTGGCCCTGATCCAGACCGGGTACGGCACGGGCCTGACGAGTTCCGGGATGTCGGCCGGTTTGCCGCAGCTCTCGCCCGCGGCTGCCGATGGAGTGGGCAACGGCCTGTTCGACCCCGCCCAGGCCTACGTGATCCAGTCGGCTCTGAACGGCATCGGATAGCAGGAGAGACGATCTTGACTGTGCCTTCGATCCCCCTCGCGGGGAGCCCGTCCGCCACGTCGGCCCCCTCCGGCGCCGGCGACGGTCAGGCGGGTCAGAGCGGGACCGGCGACGCCTTCGCCGCCCTCCTCGCCCTGCTCGCGGGCGGAGCCGCACTGCCGCAGACCACCCCGCCCGGCTCCGGCGCCCCCTCCGGCACCGCCGCCCCGGGCCAGGCGCCGCCGGCCGCGGCAGGCGCCCCGCTCACCGCCCAGGCCCTCCTGGCCGCCCAGCCGCCGGCCGGCGCGCCGGGCCTGCCGCAGGCCGCGGCGGGAACCGCCGCCCAGGCACAGGCCGATGGCCCGACGGGCCCGACGGGCCCGACGGGCCCGACAGGACTGGCGGGCGCCCAGGGACAGCCGGTGCAGACGCCGCCCGCCCCGCAGGGCCTGCCGCTCGCACCGGCGCAGGACCCGGCCGTACCGGCCGCGGCGCTTCCGGCCGGTACGGCCGGCACCGCGGGCCTCACCGCCCCGGCCGCCGCGGAGACCGCCCCCGCCGCGGACGCGCGGACCGCGACCGCCGCCCCCACCGCGGACCCCGCCTCCGGAACGACCCCCGAGACCGCCGCCCCGGCGGGCACGCAGGAACCGCAGGGCACCGCGGGCCAGCCCCCGGCCGCCGGCGCCCCGGGCACCGGCACGGGCGGAACCGGCGGCGAGACCGGCTCCCGGCAGTCCGGCACCGCCGCCCCCGCCGAGACCGACGACCCGGCGGCCGCCGACGCGCAGGCCGTACCGCAGGTCACCGCGACCACGCAGCCCGCCGGGACGGAGCGCGTCGCCGCCCCCGCCCAGCAGCCCGCCCCGCCCGCCTCCCAGATCGCCGTCCACGTGCTGCCGCTGCGGCGGGACCCCGACGGCGTGCACCGGCTCACCGTCCACCTCAACCCGGTCGACCTCGGCCCGGTCAGCATCGTCGCCGAACTGCGCAACGGCACCGTGCACCTGCAGCTCGCCGGGGCGAACGACGCCGCCTACGACACGCTGCGCTCGGCGCTGCCCGCACTCCGCCAGGAGCTGGAGGACGGCGGCTTCGCCGCCTGCACGCTCGACCTGCAGCGCGAGGCCCCCGGCGACGGGACCGGCCCGTACGGCGAGCCGCGCCAGAACCTCCCCCAGCAGGGGCACCAGGGATCCGCCCCCGCCGGCCCCGGCCGCGTCGGAGACGCCTACCAGGGAGCCCCCGCCGCCGACCTCCCGGCCGACCGGCCCGGCTCCCGGCTGCTCAACGTCCGCCTGTAGAACCGCCTCGGAGAAGGAACCCGCACGTGACCAACCCCGTGAGCGGCGCCGCCGGCAGCGGCGCCGCCACCACCGCGACCAGCGTGTCCGGCACGTCGAACGCCAGCTTCGACAAGGACACGTTCCTGCAGCTCCTGGTGGCGCAGATGCGCTACCAGGACCCGAGCAAGCCCACCGACACCTCCGCCTTCATGACGCAGACCGCGCAGTTCACCGAGGTGGAGAAGATGGAGGAGCTCGTCAAGCAGCAGGGAGACCTGCTGGCGGCCCAGCTCCGCCTGTCGGCCGCCGGCCTCGTCGGCAAGACCGTCGGCTACACCGGACCAGACGGCATGGACGCCGTCGGTGTGGTCACCTCCGCCTCCCTCGGCAGCACCCCGACCGTGCGGGTCGGGAACACGGATGTACCGCTGTCCTCGGTCAAGGAAGTCCGCAACGCCGGCGAGTCCGGCACCGAACCCACCGAAGGAAAGTGACATGCTGCGCTCCCTCTACTCCGGCATCAGCGGCCTGCGCGTCCACCAGAACATGATGGACGTCACCGGCAACAACATCGCCAACGTCAACACCACCGGCTTCAAGGGCTCCCAGACCCTCTTCCAGGACACCCTCAGCCAGATGCTGCAGGGCGCGGGCGCCCCGCAGGCCGGCGCCGCGGGCGGCACCAACCCCGCCCAGATCGGCCTCGGCGTGCGCCTGGCCGGCATCCAGACCAACTTCGGCCAGGGCGCCGCGCAGACCACCAGCCGCAGCCTCGACATGATGATCCAGGGCGACGGCTTCTTCGCGGTGCAGAACGGCAACGAGCAGCTCTACACCCGGGCCGGCGCGTTCAACTTCGACGCCAGCGGCGCCCTGGTCACCGCCGACGGCAACTTCGTGCTCGGCTGGAACGCCGCGACCGGCGACGTGCCCGTCCCGCCCACCGGCGCCCCCGTGCCCGTCACGCTCCCGGCCGACGTCGAGTCCTACACGGTCTCCCCCGACGGCTCCTTCGTCGGCGTGCTCGCCGACGGCACCAAGCGGACGTTCGCCCAGATCGCCATGGCGAACTTCGTGAACCCCGGCGGTCTGGAGAAGGCCGGCAACTCGACCTACCGCGCCACCGTGAACTCCGGCGCCGTCGCCATCGGCACCGCGGGCACCGGCGGCTTCGGCGCGCTGCAGTCCGGCGCGCTGGAGATGTCCAACGTCGACCTGGGCCAGGAGTTCACCAACCTGATCATCGCCCAGCGCGGCTTCCAGGCCAACACCAAGGTCATCAGCACCTCCGACGAGCTGCTGAACGACCTGGTCAACCTCAAGCGCTAACGGGGTCCCGCCCTCCGGCGGCCCCACCCGGGAAGGGCCCGGGCACGACGACGGTCGTGCCCGGGCCCTTCCGTGTCCCGCTCCTGCACGCCCGTGCCGCACGGTGCCGGCCGACGCGGGGCCACGGCCGGTTTCGGGAGCGGACCTCGGCGGCCTTGCGCCGGGCGGCGGGCCGGGCCTCGCGCATCCGCCGCAGCTCGGCGGTCATCCGGGCATCGCCCTCGGGATCGGCGGCCCGGTCGCGTGCGATCGCCTCGGCGAGGGCGGCACGGGAACGGCGGTCGGTGCCGAGCCGCTCCCGGGCGAGGCCGGCGAACCACGCGGACAGCGTCATGCCTGCTGCGCCGCGGCCGCCCTGGCCTCCTGGTACACCTCGCCGGACAGGCTGATCGAGATCTCCACGGTCATTCCGTCACCTTGCCCCGGCGCCCCCATGGCTGTCACGCGTCCGGGACACGGTGTCCCGTCTCCTGGAAACGGCGGACCGGCTCGGCTCAGGGGCCGAAGGGCACGCGCACACGTCGCCCGAGAAGTTCATGACGGCTGGCGGGGACGGCGGCGACCAGCTCGTGCAGGGATGTGCGCGGCAGCCACTCCACCATGTACAGCAGCGCGGCACCGTACCCGCGGATCGGCTCGGTGAGCTCGTCCTCCGGAAGGTCCACGTCCTTGATGCGAGCCGTGAGGACGACGTGGAACTCCTCGTTGAAGTCGTCAGCGGAGACGATCAGGCGGGGCTCCGGCGGCAGGACCAGGCTGTGCTTGATCGTCCAGACGTCGCCGAATCTGGGGACGGGGCCGGTCATGCCGTGCGGGTCTGCTCGCGCTCGGCGAGGGCCGCGTCGAGGTAGGCGGGGTCCAGATGGTGATTGTGGCGGGCGGCGATGCGTGCGAAACGCCGCGCCCGCAGGCCTCGCTGCAGCAGGGTGTTGACGAGTTCGCTGGCACTGGTGCCGTTCTGCCTCGCTTCGGTTTCCACGGCCGCCACGATATCTTCGTCCACGGTATAGGTCTTGGAAATCCTCATAGGAATCATCGTATGCCGGTGAGGATGCGGAATCCAGGTGCGCACGGTGACAGACGGCGGCTCCCTGGAGGCGTCCGGCGGAGGACGCAGGAGACGGCCGTGGAGCAGGGGCGGAACGGGTGGGCCGGAAGGCGTGTCCGCCGCCCGGGACGGGCACCGGGAGCCTCGGTTTCCTTTCCACGCCGTAAGGGGTTCCGACGGGAAGGAAACTAAGTAATCCATTTCGCGGCCGATGGATCGGATGACGACCACGGCCGCAATGGAGGGGACGCCTGATGAACGACAAGCCCGACCAGGCGACGGGAGCGACCGCCGACGGCCCGCAGCGCTGGAACTGGACCATCGGACGACGCCTGGTGGCCGGATTCGCGGCCGCCCTGGCCATGATGGGCGTCATCGGCGCCGTCTCCTACGACAACACCATCGACCTCGTCGACAACGAGAAGTGGGTGGCGCACACCCACGAGGTCCTCAACAAGCTCGACGGCGTGCTGTCGACGCTCAAGGACGGCGAGACCGGCCAGCGCGGCTACCTGATCACGGGTGAGGACACCTACCTGGCCCCCTACACCGAGGCCAAGGACCGCGTCGGCACGCTACTGGACGAGACCGCGACCCTCACCGCCGACAACGCCGCCCAGCAGAAGCGCATCGCCTCGCTGCGCTCGCTGATCGACGCCAAGTTCACCGAGATGCAGCAGACCATCGACCTGCGCCGCGCCGAGGGCTTCGAGGCCGCCCGCGCCGTCGTGCTGTCCGACAAGGGCAAGGCGGTCATGGACGAGATCCGCGCCACCCTGACCGAGATGCACCAGGCCGAGGAGAGCCTGCTGACCGTACGGGCCGCCGAGGCGGACTCCACCGCGTCGACGACCAAGAACGTCGTGCTGTTCGGCACCTCGCTGGCCGCGGTCGTGCTGCTGGGCATGGGCTGGACGCTGACCCGCAGCATCACCCGGCCCGTCGACGCGCTGGCGCGGCGCCTGCGCGAGATCGCCGACGGCGACGGCGACCTGACCCAGCGGGTCGACGAGTCCCGCCGCGACGAGATCGGCACCCTGGGCAAGCTGTTCAACCAGTTCGTCGGCAACATCGCCAACCTGGTCCGCCAGATCAACGAGTCGGCCGCCTCCTCCTCCGCCGCGGCGCAGGAGCTGTCGGCCATCAGCACGGAGATCGGCCAGCAGACCGACAAGGCCTCGACCCAGGCCACCAACGCCGCGGCCGCCGCCGAGCAGGTCTCGACCAACGTGCAGACGGTGGCCACCGCCAGCGAGGAGATGGGCGCCTCCATCCGCGAGATCTCCCGCAGCGCCGCCGAGGCCAGCACCGCCGGCCACACCGCGGTGACCCGCGCCGCCGAGGCCGGCACCGCCATCACCCGGCTGGGCGAGTCGTCCGAGGCCGTCAGCAGCGTCGTCGCGATGATCAACTCGATCGCCGAGCAGACCAACCTGCTCGCGCTCAACGCCACCATCGAGGCCGCCCGGGCCGGGGACGCCGGCAAGGGCTTCGCCGTGGTCGCCTCCGAGGTCAAGGACCTGGCCCAGGAGACCGCCAAGGCCACCGAGGACATCACCGCGCGCATCACCGCCATCCAGGCCGACGTGGCCGCGGCCGTCGCGTCGATCTCCACGACCGCCCTGGTGATCGGCGAGGTCAACGACCACCAGGGCAGCATCGCCAGCGCGGTGGAGGAGCAGAGCAGCACCACCGACGGCATGGCGGGCAACATCTCCGAGGCCGCCTCCGGCGCGACCGCCATCGCCCAGAGCGTCTAGGAGATCGCCGCCACCGCGCACGCGACGGTGGGCAGCATCGGCGAGGTGCGGCGGGCGTCGGAGGAACTGGCGCAGAACTCCGCGCACCTCAACGCGCTGGTCGGGCGGTTCCGCGTCTGACGGCGGACGACCGGCCGTCCGGCCGGTGAACGACCCGCCAGGGGCCGGGAGCGCATGCGGCGCGCTCCCGGCCCCGCGCCGTACCCGGACACGGAGGTCCTGCCCCTGGACGCGCCCGGGCCGCCCTCCGAAAGGAGGACCTTGGTCCCGGAGGTTTCCTCAGGCGGGGCGGGATACGGCCGATGGAAGGGGAGTAACGCGGCCCACCGCCCGTCGACCGCTGACGACCCAAGGACGTACCTCGGTGATCCTTCTCACGCGCCTGAACGGCCCGGAGTTCGCGCTCAACCCCGACCTGATCGAGCGGGCCGACCAGACCCCCGACACGGTGATCACTCTCGTGGACGGGACCAAGTACATCATCGCCGAGTCCCTCAGCGAGTTCATGGCGCTGGTGCGCCGGTACCGCGCGGAACTGATCGCCGACGCGGAGATCATGGTCTCCTCGGGCACGCACCGTCCCCCCACCACGGGCGCCGCCGGTGCCGAGCAGCAGCGCGTCGTCCGTCTCCACCGGCAGGAGCGCTAAATGGATCCGGCAACCCTGGCGGGCATCGGCATCGCGGTCGTCTCCATCTTCGTGATGATGATCCTCGAGGGCTCCAACCCGATGTCGATCATGCTGATCGCCCCGATGATCCTCGTCTTCGGCGGCACCTTCGGCGTGGCGATGGCCGGCGGCGTCCTGCGCGACACCACCGGCATGTTCGGCCAGATCAAGCGGGCCTTCACCGCCAAGCCCGCGGCGAGCACCGAGCTGGTCGACTCGATCGTGAAGCTGTCGGAGCGCGCCCGCCGCGAGGGCCTGCTGGCCCTGGAGGACGCGGTCAAGGAGGTCGAGGACCCCTTCCTCCGCCGCGGCCTGGAGCTGGCCATCGACGGCACCGACCCCGAGGAGCTCCGGGAGATCCTGGAGGCCGAGGTCGACGCCAAGCGCCGGGAGGACAAGTCCGGCGTGAAGATCTTCACCGACATGGGCGGTTACGCCCCCACGATCGGCATCATCGGCACCGTCGTCAGCCTCGTGCACGTGCTGGAGAACCTCAGCGAGCCCGAGAAGCTCGGCCACATGATCGGCGCCGCGTTCGTCGCCACCCTGTGGGGCGTGGCCAGCGCCAACGTGATCTGGCTGCCCATCGGCAACCGCCTCAAGCGCCTCAGTGAGTTGGAGTGCGCGCAGATGGAGCTCACGATCGAGGGCATCGCGAACATCCAGGCGGGCACCAACCCGCGCCTGGTCTCGCAGAAGCTCAAGAGCCTGCTCCCGCCCGGCGAGCTCAGCAGCGAGAAGAAGGCCGCCTGATGAGCACCAAGGTGCACCGCCGCCGCAAGAAACACGGCGGTGACCACGACGAGGGCGGCCACGCCGACGAGCGCTGGCTGGTCACCTACGGCGACATGCTCACCGTGCTCATGGCGCTGTTCATCGTGCTGTTCGCGATGAGCCAGGTCGACCAGAACAAGTTCAACGCGCTCAAGTCGAGCCTGTCGATGGCCTTCGGCCAGCCCACGGTGACCTTCACCGCGCAGGGCACGGCGCTGGCCGGCGACGCCGGCGGCGCGGAGCCCGCCCCGCTGGACCTGTCGTCGGTGGTGGGCAAGGGCGAGGAGGCCTCCGGCGAGGCCGAGCAGCAGGCCCGCCAGGCCCTCGCCGCGATCGAGCGCGCCCAGGCCTCGGCCCGCGCCCGTGCCGCCGAGGAGGAGGTCGAGAAGTTCGAGCGGATCAAGAAGGAGATCCAGGAGGCGCTGCGCAAGAGCGGCGTCGCCGACGGCGTGAACTTCCGCATCGACGAGCGCGGCCTGGTCGTCACCGTCGTCACCAGTTCGGTCGTGTTCGACAACAACAGCGCCGAGCTGCTCCGCGACGGCCGGAAGATCGTCGACTCGATCGCGCCGGCGCTGCGCGGCGAGAAGAACGCCGTCGAGGTCGACGGGCACACCAACTGGCTGCCGGTGCGGTCGGGCCCGTACCCGTCGAACTGGGAGCTGTCGACCGCGCGCGCCTCCACGGTGGTGCGGCGGCTGGCGGCCAAGGGCATCCCGGAGAGCCGGCTGAACGCCGCCGGCTACGCCGACCAGCGCCCGCTGTACGCCGACACCGACCCCCGGTCGGTGACGCTGAACCGCCGGGTCGAGGTGGTCGTCCTGTCCGACCTCCCGGCCCAGACCAAGGCCCTGCTGCCGTCGGCGGCGGGCGAGGCGGGCGACGGCTGACCCTCCGGCCGGCGTCCGCCGGCCTTCCGACAACCGACGACAACCGACACACCCCGACCACAGGAGACGCAGACCATGGCCACCGCGAAGCTGCAGGCCGCGCCGAAAGCCGAGGAGGCGAAGGACGGCGGCAAGAAGCCGAAGAAGAAGCTGATCGTCATCGCCGGAGGCGCGCTGCTGCTGGTCGTCGCCGCGGCGGCGGCCTACTTCCTGCTGTTCTCCGGGGGCGGCGCGGAGGAGGAGCCCGCGCCGGAGCCCGGCGCGGTGGCCGCCCTCGACGCCGTCACGATCAACCTCGCCGACGGGCACTTCCTGAAGCTCGGGCTGGCGCTGCAGGCGACCGCCGAGGTCGCCGAGGCCCCCGACGGCAGCAAGGCCCTGGACCTGGCGATCGACCAGTTCAGCAACCGGCCGATGGACGAGCTGTCCTCGGGCAAGGCGCGCAACCTCGCCAAGCAGGAGCTGCTGAAGAAGATCGAGGAAGCCTACGAGGGCGAGATCATGGACATCTACTTCCGCGAGTTCGTGATGCAGTAGGCGTCCGCCGTACCGCCGCCCCCGGGATCCGGCGGCGCCGCCCGGCGGGTGGCGCCGCCGGGCGGGGACCGGCCGGGCGTGCCCGCGGGGCGGGCCGGCCGTGGAGGAAGACCTGCGGGTGCCCCACCGGGTGCCCGCCGTACCCCGGCGAGGGACCGCCGGACCCGCCTCGGGGCGGGGGGAGAGCACGGAAGCAAGGTGAGCGCAGGGCCGCCGGAGGGCGGCCGCAGGCACGGATAGCGGCGGGGAGCGCGCAGGCGCGGATCCCGCGGGGACGGGGCCTCCGTAACGGGGTGAACCCGATTTCCGGCATTTCCTCATACGGGTCGGGGGGCGGCCGATGGGGATTCTGTGAGTCAGTCGCAGCCTTCGGCATCAACGCCCCGTCTGCTCGGCCGGATGTCCCGCCGGACGAAGGCATCCGAGCCGCAGCCCTACGACTTCCGGCGTCCCATCAAGCTCTCCCGTGAGCACGTCCGCACGCTCCAGCTCGCCTACGAGACGTTCGCCCGGCAGTTCACCACGCTGCTCACCACGAGCCTGCGCGTCGTGTCGCAGGTCTCGCTCGTCTCGATCCAGCAGCTCACCTACGACGAGTACATCTCGGCGCTGTCCAACCCGACGATCGTCGCCACGGTCGACCTGGAGCCGCTGCCCGGCACCGCGATCATGGAGTTCTCGCTGTCCACCGCGATGGCCAGCATCGACCACATGCTGGGCGGCCCCGGCGGCCCGCAGCCCGAGCGCCCGCTGACCGACATGGAGACCCCGCTCCTGCGCGACCTGCTCAGCCGGGTCCTGGAGGAGATGCACTACGCGTTCGAGTCGATCACGGAGATCCGCCCCCAGCTGGGCGTCATCGACTACAACCCGCAGTTCGTGCAGGCGGCCGCGCCCGCCGACGCCGTCATCGTCGCCTCGTTCGACATGCGGGTCGGCAGCGAGGAGTGCCTGGCCACCGTCTGCATGCCGTTCGCCTCGATCTTCCCCAAGCTGCAGGGCAACGACAACGACGTCACGCTCAGCTCGGGCCAGCGCGCCGCCCGCGAGGAGGCCCACCGCAACATGGCCGCCGCGCTCGGCGCCACGCCCATCGAGGTGGCGGTCCGCTTCAACCCGATCAAGCTCCACCCCGATCAGATCGTCACCCTGCAGCCGGGTGACGTCGTGCCGCTCGGCCACCCCGTGACGGCGCCGCTCGCGGTGACGTCCGCGGACATCACCTTCGCCCACGCAGTGCCCGGCAGCCAGGGCCCGCGCCTGGCCTGCCTCGTCGTGCCCACGCCGCAGAACGAAACGGAAGCCCACTGATGACCACCACGATCACCGTCGCCCCCCGCGTGGAAATCGCCCTGTCGGCGGCCGAGGCCGCGCTGGCCCTGCTGCCGGCCGGTGACGTCCTCGAGGTCGGCGTGCCCGTCTTCTCCGTCCCGCAGGACCTGCCCGCGGGCCAGGCCGTGTGCGCCCGCTTCTCGGGCACCACCCAGGGCGAGGTCGCCGTCGTCGTCGGCCAGGACCTGGTCGACGCCCTGCGCAACAGCCCGCTCGGCGAGCTGGACCTGACCAAGGCCGTGCAGCCCGCCCTGGAGGCGGCCGCCCGCAAGCTCGGCCCCGTCGTGCTGGAGCCGGCCCAGGCCGCCGAGCCGGAGGTCGGCCTCGGCGCGCTCGCCACCCGCGGCGAGGCGGTCTTCGTGCCGCTGCTGGAGGAGGGCGTCGTGCGGGTGGTGCTGGCGATGGTGGCGGCCCCGTGGCCGGCCCCCGCCTCCGCCCGGCCCGCGGCCAACCCCAAGGCCCGCTTCGACCTGCTGCACGACGTGGAGATGGACGTCACCGCCGAGCTCGGCCGGACCCGGATGACGGTGCGCGAGCTGCTGTCGCTGGCGCCGGGCGCGGTGGTGGAGCTGGACCGCGCCGCGGGCAGCTCCGCCGACCTGCTGGTCAACGGCCGCCTGATCGCCCGCGGCGAGGTCGTGGTGATCGACGAGAACTTCGGCATCCGGGTCACCGAGATCCTCCCGCCCACCGGGGACCGGCAGTAACCGCGCCGCCCGTCCGCCGTCCGCGACCGTCCCGACGTAGGAGCAGCACTCCGCAATGATCGAGACCGTTCTGAGGATCACCTTCTCCCTCCTGGTCGTCCTGCTCCTGGTGTGGGGGCTGTCGAAGATGGCGCGCAAGCCGCTGTCGGGGCGGGGCGCCGGGGTGCTCAGCGTGCTGGCCCGCCAGCAGCTGTCGCGCAACTCCTCCGTCGCGGTCGTCCGGGTCACCGACCGGGCCCTGGTGCTCGGCGTGACCGACGGCCAGGTCACCCTCCTGGCGGAGGCGGACCTGGCGGCGGTGGAGCGCTACGGCGAGCAGGCCGAGGAGCGTGTCCCCGTCTCCCTGCCGGTCGCCCTCCCGTCAGCCGACTCCTCTCCGGTTGACGGCGGGGCGGCCGGGCAGGGCCCCCGCCCGGGGATCGGCTCGCTGCCCCGCTCGCTGGCCGCCCTGCGGCCCGGCGCGAGGCCCGCTGTGAAGGCGGGCGTGAAGGCCGGCGCGGACGGCGGCGGCCCGGCCGCCCCCGGCACCCTGGCCGGGTCGGCGCTGTCGCCCCAGACCTGGAAGACCGCCCTGGAACTCCTGCGCGAACGGACGGCTCGCAACTCATGAAGCGCATCCTCAGCCTGGCCGTGACCGGCCTGGCCGTGGCCGGCACGCTCGTGCTCGGCGCGTCGGCGGCCTCGGCGGCCACCGGGCCGGCGCGGCCCGCCACCGCCCCGGTCTCCGCCACCGCGGTCGCCGGCGAGGTCTCCGCGGTCCCGGCCGGTACGGCCTCCGCCGCGCGGGCGCTCGCGCTCGCCCCGCTGGCCGCGCCCACGCCCGGCCCGTCCGGTCCCGAGGGCCCGACCGGTCCCGGTGAGGACTCGGTCACGGTGGACATCAACGGGGTGGGCGGCAAGCCCAGCCAGTCGGTCGTCCTGCTGCTGGGGCTGACGGTGCTGTCGGTGGCGCCGGCGATCCTGCTGCTCTGCACCAGCTTCACCAAGATCTTCGTGGTGCTGAGCATCACCCGCAACGCCCTGGGCCTGTCGAACGTCCCGCCGAACCAGGTCCTGGCCGGCCTGGCGATCTTCATCAGCCTGTTCATCATGGGCCCGGTCGCCTCGGACGTGAACGACAAGGCGGTCCAGCCCTACCTCAAGGGTGAGAAGAGCGTCTCGCAGGCCGTCGAGGCCGCGACCCCGCCGATCCGGGAGTTCCTGACCGAGCACACCCGCAAGGACGACCTGGCGCTCTTCACCAAGATCGCCGACCAGCCGAAGCCGGCCAACGCCGACGCGGTGCCGATGACCACGCTCATCCCGGCGTTCGTGCTGTCGGAGCTGCGGGCCGCGTTCATCATCGGCTTCGTCATCTACGTGCCGTTCCTCATCATCGATCTGGTCATCTCGGCGGCCCTGATGTCGATGGGCATGATGATGCTCCCACCGGTCACGGTGGCGATGCCCTTCAAGCTCCTGCTCTTCGTGCTCGTCAACGGCTGGGGACTCATCGTGACGTCCCTGGTCGGCAGTTACCAGTAGCCGTCCGCGTAGACAAGGGATCCGACGACCGTGACCGACACCCAGGTCCTGCACATCGGCACGCAGGCCATGACGCTGGCCGTCAAGCTGGGCGCCCCCATCTTGGTGACCGCGCTGCTCATCGGCTTCCTGATCTCGCTGTTCCAGTCGGTGACGCAGATCCAGGAGGTCACGCTCTCCTTCGTGCCCAAGGCGGCCGGGGTGGCGGTGGCGCTGATCTTCAGCGGCAACTGGATGCTGCACGAGACCGTGGCCTTCACCACCCAGCTGTTCGACCAGGTCCCGCAGCTCATCCACGGCGGCTGAGCCGATGGAGGGGTTGCTGTCGCAGGACATGCTGATGGCGCTGCTGCTGGCCTCGGTCCGCTCGGCGGCCTGGCTGCTGGTCAGCCCGCCGTTCAGCAACCGGGCGATCCCCGGTGCGGTCAAGGCGCTGCTGGCGCTGGCGATCGCGCTGCCGCTGGCCCCCCGGCTGGCCGGGGACCTGCCCGAGCTCTCCGGCGCCGGCGTGCTGGTCGCCTCCGTCGAGCAGGTCGTCGCGGGTGTCGCCTTCGGGTTCCTCACCGCGCTGGTGTTCGCCGCCGTGCAGGCCGCGGGCGACCTCATCGACATCTTCGGCGGTTTCTCCCTGGCCACCGCCTTCGACCCCGCGACGGGCTCCGCCAACTCGGTGTTCGGCAAGTTCTACGGGCTGCTCTGCACCACCCTGCTGCTGGTCAGCGGCGGCTACCAGTTCGTGCTGCTGGGCTTCACCCAGACGTACCGGCTGCTCCCGCTGGACGGCACCCTGTCCCTGGAGACCCTCAGCAACCTGGTCACCGACGGCCTGACCGAGATGTTCGTCTCGGCGCTGCAGGTCGCCGGGCCGCTCATCGCGGTGCTGTTCGTCGCCGACGCCGCGCTCGGCCTGCTCAGCAAGGCGGCCCCGGCGATGAACATCTTCGCGATCGGCTTCCCGGTCAAGATCTTCCTCACCATGGCCCTGGCCGGCATCGCCATCTCGGTGCTGCCCGGTGTGATCGACGGGCTGACCGACCGCGCGGTGCGCATGATGACGGGACTGGCGAACGGATGAGCGGCGGCGGCGAGAAGACCGAGCAGCCCACAGCGAAGAAGAAGAAGGACGCGCAGAAGGAAGGGCAGATCGCCCGGACGCCGGACTTCGGGTCGTGGGCGTCGATGCTGGCGGCGGGCCTGCTCCTGCCGATGGTGCTGGAGAACGCGGTCGGGGCCGCGGAGGACATGATGCTCCGCGTGGGCGAGGTCGTCGAGAACCCCGACCCGGCCGTGGGCCTGAGGATCCTCATCGCCGGCCTCGGCGACGCCCTGCTGGCGATCGCGCCGATCGCGGCGGCCACCATCGTCGTGACGCTCGCCGCCGCGGCGTTCCAGGGCGGTCTGAAGCCGGCCAGCAAGCTGTTCAAGCCGCAGCTCAAGCGGCTCAACCCGCTGCAGGGCATCAAGCGCATGTTCGGCGGCCAGGCGCTGTGGGAGAGCGCCAAGGCGCTGCTGAAGACCGCGGTGCTGACCGGCATCGCCTACATGTCCGTGCGCGACCTGATCCCGGTCCTGATGGCCTCCGGTTCCCTGCCGCTGGGCGTGCTGCTGTCGAGCACCGGCGACGCCATCATGTCGCTGCTGCGCTGGGCGGGCGCCGCCGGCCTGGCGCTGGCCGCCGCCGACTACGCGATGGCGCGCCGCCGCATCGGCAAGCAGCTGAAGATGACCAAGCAGGAGGTCAAGGAGGAGCACAAGCGCTCCGAGGGCGACCCGCACGTCAAGGGGCAGATCCGCGCCCGCCAGCAGGCGATGGCCCGCAACCGCATGATGGCCGACGTGCCCACCGCCGACGTGGTCCTGGTCAACCCGACCCACGTCGCGGTGGCGCTGCGCTACGACCCGGCCAAGGGCGCGCCCCGCGTGGTCGCCAAGGGCGCCGGCGCCGTCGCGGCGAAGATCCGCGAGATCGCCGCCGAGAACCGCGTGCCGATGGTGCAGGACGTCCCGCTGGCCCGTGCGCTGCACAAGGCCTGCGACATCGGCCAGGAGATCCCGGCCGAGATGTACGGCGCGGTCGCCAAGGTGCTGGCCTTCGTGATGACGCTCAAGGCCAGGGGCTCCGCGGCCGGCGTGCACCGCCTGGCCGCCTGACGCCCGCCGGGGCCTTCTCGCGCACTCGGCGGGGACTCGCCGAGCCGAGGAGGGAGCGTGGTCCACGCCCTGGGGTCGCGGCCGGCCGGGGAGGGCGGGCGCCGGGGAGGATCACTCCATGGCGGATGTGACCTTCTTCGATCTGGACGGCGCTCTGGTCGACCATCGAAGCGCGGTCCGGGAAGCGATCGGCCGGATCGTCCGGGCCGCGCCGAACGCGACGGCTTCACCGGAGGAGCCGGCGGCGCTGTGGTGGACGCTTCCGGCCCTGCCTGCAGGCCCTGGAGCGGCTTCCCCGACGGCCGCGTCCGGTCGTTCTCGCCAACGGGGACCCCGGGCAGCAGCGCGCCAGGCTCACCCGCTTCGGCCTCCTGGGGTACTTCGACGCCGTCCTGACCCCGACCGAGCTCGGGGTGGCCAAGCCCGCCGCCTACGCCGCGGCCTGCCGGTGGATGCGGGCGGATCCCGCGCAGGCGGTCAACGTGGGCGGCATGCTGGAAAGCGACGTGGACGCGGCCGCCCTCGCCGGGCTCACCGGCATCTGGCTGGACCGCGGCGTCGACTTCGTCACCGGTGAGCCGTCGCCGACGGCGGACGAGACGGTGCTGCGCATCGAACGCCTCACCGGCCTCCCCGGCCGCCTGCCATGCACGGACGCCTGACCGGCTCATGGACCTCGGCGTGTTCGGGGGCCGCGGGCGGCCCTGCGGTGGTGCCTCCGGCCGGGCCGCGGCGGGCCTGCCCGGCCGCGTCTCCACGCTCCGAGTGATCACCATCTGTCACTCTGCGTGTTCATCACGCTACGTGATATTTTTTGAGCCCGGTTTGCGATTTTGGTGACGCAGAGTTAGTGTGACCGGGAAGCCGCAGGTAGGGGCATATACCTGCGGCGTTCATCGGGTACGCGATGATCCGGGACGGCCTCAACGACGCCTGCGGGCGCACGTAGGAATTCGGCCGCCTAGCCGTTCCGGGGAGCCAATGGCGAGACCGAACCCGTCAGTCGTCTGACGCCTCCCTCCTCGCGGAGGCGTCCGGGTTCGTCCGCCGTGGAGTCTCGTATGCCCGCCCGCCCCGCGCCGCCCTCGCGCGCCCCGCGCCCCGCCTCCGCCCTCCGCGCGACCGCCGGAGGTGCCTGAGATGTACTCCGGCAGCGCCCTGGCGTTCACCGGGGCCGGGATGGGCGCGGTCTCCGCCGCCTGGACCGCCCTGCCCTCCGGCGAACAGGCCGCCGGGACCTCCGGCGCCGTCCTGCCGGCCGCCGTGGACGCGGCCCGCGCCCTGCTCATGGTCACCGGCGCGGGCTTCGGGATCTTCCTGCTGGTCATGACCGCCCTGCTGGCCGCCGGTGCCGTGCTGCGCGGCGCCGACGCCGTCCGCCGGCGCCGCGCGCTGCCGGCCGCCCGGCACGCCGCCGTCACCCCCGACGGCACCCGCGCCGGTGCGGAGGCGCTGCGATGACCGCGGCGAGCGTCCTGCTGTGGCTGAGCTCCGCGGTCATCGTGCTCGGGCTCGGCTACACCGGCGTGATGTTCCTGCTGTCGCGGGGTGTGCGCCGCCCCGCCGCGCCCGCCGCGCCGGCGCCGTTCTTCGTCTTCCTCATGGCCTGCCTGGACGAGGAGAAGGTGCTCGCCGCCAGCCTGCAGCGGCTGCGCGCCCTGCCCGGCGACCTCGCGGTGCTGGTCGTCGACGACGCCTCCTCCGACGCCACCCCCGACATCGTCCGGGCCGCCGCCGCCGAGGACGAGCGCATCTGGCTGCTGCGGCGCACCCTGCCGGAGGCCCGCCGCGGCAAGGGCGCCGCCCTCAACGCCGGCCTGGCCCACCTGCTCGGCTCCGGCCTGCTGGCCGGCCGCGACCCCGACCAGGTCGTCGTGTGCGTGCTCGACGCCGACGGGCGCCTGGACACCGACGCGCTCGCCGAGGTCACGCCGTACTTCGCCGACCCCGCCACGGGCGCGGTCCAGATCGGGGTGCGGATGTACAACCGGCACGCCGGCCTGCTGGCCCGGCTGCAGGACATGGAGTTCGTCGTCTACACCGACGTCTTCCAGAACGGCCGCCGCCACCTGGACAGCGTCGGCCTCGGCGGCAACGGCCAGTTCATGCGGCTGAGCGCGCTCACCGCGCTGGGCGCCGACCCGTGGAGCGACTGCCTGACGGAGGACCTCGACCTGGGCGTGCGCATGCTCGCCACCGGCCGGCGCAACCGCTTCTGCCCCACCACCGCCGTGCACCAGCAGGCGGTCCTGTCGCCCAGGCGGCTGGTGCGGCAGCGCTCGCGCTGGTTCCAGGGCCACCTGCAGGCCGGCAGGCTGCTGCCGCTCGTGGTGCGCCGCGCGCCGGCCAAGGCCGCGCCGGACCTGGTCTACCACCTGCTCAGCCCGTGGTTCCTGCTGCTGACCTCGCTGCTGCCGCCGGCGTTCCTCGCCTCCGGCCTGGCCCTGGTCCTGGCCTCGGTCCGGGCGGGTGGGAGCGTGGTCTCCCCGGCCGTGTTCGCCGTCTGGTACGCGCTGTCGTTCGGCGTCGGCCTGGTCTACGGCTACGTCTACTGGCGGCGCGACCGCGAGCTCGGCCTGCTCCGCTGCCTGCTGCTGGGGCACGCGTTCGTGCTCTACGGCTACCAGTGGTTCGCCGCGGGCTGGTGGGCGGTGGGACGCGCCGCCTCCGGCCGCCAGACCTGGCTCAAGACCGCCCGCACCTGACCGGCCTCCGGCCGCCCCGCCCGGCCCGGACCCCTGATCCGCCTCTCACGGCCCGGATCCCCGGCCCGCCCCGGCCGCTCCGCGCGGCCCGGATCCCCGACCCGACCGCCGCTCCGTACCGGGATGGACATGACCGCACCGTCACGATCGTCACGCATCTTCCTCCGCGCCCACGCGGTGGTCCCGCTGCTGCTGGCGGCGCTGTCCGCCGCGCTGCTGGTGCTCGCCGGCCCGATCGGGCAGCCGGTGGCCGTCGCCCAGGAGAGCGGCCCGGCCGGGGGCCGCACCGGCGGGCCGGCCGGCACCGGCCGCTCCACGCTCGTGCTGTACGACACCACCGGCGAGTGGGCGCACACCGCGGAGCTGTACGCGACCCAGGCCGCCAACCTCGCCGGCCACTTCGGCTCCTACACCGCGCTGCCGGTCGGGGAGTACACCGCCGGGACGATGGACGGCTTCACCGCGGTCGTCTACGTCGGCTCCACCTACGACGAGCCGCTGCCCGAGGCGTTCCTGGCCGACGTGCGCTCCGCCGAGCGGCCGGTGGTCTGGCTCGGGCACAACATCTGGCGGCTGGCCGCCTCCAGCCCCACCTTCGCCGCCGACTACGGCTGGATGCCGTACCGCTACGACGAGGGCGAGATCGGCACGGTCGTCTACAAGGGCCGCACCCTCACCCGGGACGCATCCAACCCCTCCGGGGTGATGGCCTACTCCGTGCTCGACGAGGGCAGGGCCGAGGTGCCGGCCACCGCCGTGCGGGCCGACGGCACCCGCCTGCCCTGGGCGGTGCGCTCGCGCAACCTCACCTACGTCGGCGAGATGCCCTTCGCCTACACCACGGCCACCGACCGCTACCTGGCCTTCTGCGACCTGCTGTTCGACGCGCTCGCCCCGGAGACGGCCGAGCGGCACCGGGCCCTGGTCCGCCTGGAGGACATCGGCCCCGCCGCCGACCCCGGGGACCTGATGGCGATCGCCACCGAGCTGAAGAAGCGCGGGATCCCCTACTCCTTCGGCGTCTACCCGGTGCACAAGGAGCCGGAGAACGGCGTGGAGATCCGCCTGCGGGACCGGCCGGAGGTCGTGGCGGCGATCGAGTACATGCTCGCGGGCGGCGGCACGATGATCATGCATGGCTACACCCACCAGTACACCGACGCCCCCAACCCCTACAACGGCGCCAGCGGCGACGACTTCGAGTTCTACGCCACGCACGTCGACGACGACGACTACGTCGTCTACGACGGTCCCGTCGCCGGGGACTCCTTCGCCTGGGCGCAGGGCCGGCTCGACGCCGCGGCGCGGGAGTTCCGCGCGGCCGGCCTGCCGGTGCCGACGATCTTCGAGTTCCCGCACTACGCCGGGTCCGCCGAGGACTACCGCGCGGTCCGCTCGCGCTTCGCCGTCCGCTACGAGCGCGGCATGTACTTCGCGGGCACCCTGTCCGGCACGGCCGTGCGGTACGAGCACGCGGCCGGGCAGTTCTTCCCGTACACCGTCACCGACGTCTACGGCTCCAAGGTGGTCCCGGAGAACATCGGCAACCTGATCCCCAAGGGCTACAACAACCACCCGTCGGTGCTCCCGGGCGACCTGGCCGAGGCGGCCGAGGCCAACCTGGTGGTCCGCGACGGCGTGGCCAGCTTCTTCTACCACCCGTACCTGGGCACCGGGCGGCTCATCGAGATCATCGACGGCATCGAGAAGCTCGGCTACACCTTCGTGCCGGCCTCCGCGATGTAGCGCGGGTGCGGGCCGCGCTCCGCACCCCGCGTCGCGCTCCGTGAAGGATCCGCTGATCGACTTGCTCCTTTGGTGACGGAAAGTTACCCTGGGGGAGAAATCGCAGGTAGGGGCATATACCGTGCGATCCATAGGGTGAGTGATGATCCGGGACGACCTCAACGGCGCCGCACGGCGCACGTAGGAATTCGGCCGCCTAGCCGTTCCGGGGAGCAAGTGGCGAGACCGGACCCGCAGACCAGTCACGCGGTGCCGGCGCAGGCACCGCTCACTTCCGTCGTGGGGGTCCTCCCGTATGCCCGTCCCGTCCCGCCGCAGGGCCGCCCTGTCCTCCCTGCCGGTGCTCCTGTCGGCCGTCCTCCTGCTGGTCACCGGTCTCGGCCCGCAGGCGGCCGCCGCGGCCCCGCCCGCCGCCTCCGCCGCGGCACGGCCCTCGACGGCCGCCGCGGCCGGGGGGTTCACCGGCGGGCAGGCCGGCACCGGCCGCTCCACGCTCGTGCTGTACGACACCACCGGCCCGTGGGGCTGGCTGGGCGAGCTGTACGGCGCCCAGGCCGCCAACCTCACCGGTCACTTCGGCTCCTACACCGCGCTGCCGGTCGGGGAGTACACCGCCGGCAGGATGGACGGCTTCACCGCGGTCGTCTACGTCGGCTCCACCTACGACGAGCCGCTGCCCGAGGCGTTCCTGGCCGACGTGCGCTCCGCCGAGCGCCCGGTGGTCTGGATGAACCACAACATCTGGCAGCTCACCGCCTCCACCCCCGCCTTCGCCGCCGACTACGGCTGGATGTGGCGGCAGTTCGACTTCAGCGCCGTCGGCACGGTCGTCTACAAGGACCGCAAGGTCACCCGCGACACCCGCAACGCCTCCGGCGTGATGGACTACTCCGCCGTCGACCGGAGCAAGGCCGAGGTGCTGGCCACCGCGGTGCGCGACGACGGCACGACGTTCCCGTGGGCGCTGCGCTCGCGCAACCTCACCTACATCGGCGAGATCCCCTTCGCCTACACCACGGCGACCGACCGCTACCTGGCCTTCTCCGACCTGCTGTTCGACGTGCTCGCCCCGGGCACCGAGGAACGGCACCGGGCCCTGGTCCGCCTGGAGGACATCGGCCCCAACGCCGACCCCGCCGAGCTGCTGAAGATCGCCCGGGAGCTGAAGAAGCGCAGGATCCCCTACTCCTTCGGCGTCTACACCGTCTACAAGGAGCCGGGCACGACCGTCACGCTCCGGCAGCGGCCCCTGGTGGTCGCGGCGATCAAGTACATGCTCGCCAACGGCGGCACGATGATCGCCCACGGCTACACCCACCAGTACACCGACGCCCCCAACCCCTACAACGGCACCAGCGGCGACGACTTCGAGTTCTACACCGCCCACGTCGACGAGCAGAACTACGTCCGCTACGACGGCCCCGTGGCCGAGGACTCCCCGGCCTGGGCCGCGGACCGGATCGGCAGGATGAAGACGGAGTTCCGGCGGGCCGGCCTGCCGGTGCCGAGGTACTTCGAGTTCCCGCACTACGCCGGCTCGGCCGTCGACTACGAGGCCGTGCGCCGGGCCGGGTTCGCCGCCCGCTACGAGCGCAGCCTCTACTTCGCCGGCACCCTGTCCGGCACGGCCGTGCGGTACGAGCACATGGCCGGGCAGTTCTTCCCGTACACCGTCACCGACGTCTACGGCTCCAAGGTGGTCCCGGAGAACATCGGCAACCTGATCCCCAAGGGCTACAACAACCACCCGTCGGTGCTCCCGGGCGACCTGGCCGAGGCGGCCGAGGCCAACCTGGTGGTCCGCGACGGCGTGGCCAGCTTCTTCTACCACCCGTACCTGGGCACGAAGTGGCTGCTGGAGACGGTCGACGGCATCAAGAGGCTCGGCTACACCTTCGTGCCGGCCTCCGCGCTGTAGGCGGGCCCGGGCCGATCCGGCCCGCAGGGGCACGCGCCCCGCGGCGGCACGGGCCGGGACGGCGTGCGGGCACACGCGCCGGCCCGTGTCCCGGCGGCCCTTCCTGATGGATCCCACCGCGCCCGTGCCCGGCACCCCCATGGAGGACCTGCTCCGCGACCCGCGGGCCGACGAGGTGCTGCGCGCCTGCGCGCCGGGCCTGTCCCCCCGGGAGAACAGGGCGCGCATCGCCGAGATCGCCGCCGCCGAGGGGCTCGGCCCCCGCTGGGGCGCCGCCTGGCGGGCCGGCAGCCGCGACGCGCACCGCCTGGCGGCCCTCGCCTACGAGCGCGGCGGCTCCGCCCTGCAGGACGCGGTGGTCGAAGGCGTCCTGCGCGCCTACTTCATCGACGCCCTCGACATCAGCGACCCTCGGGTGCTGGAGCGCGCCGCGGACGGGGCCGGGTTCCCCGGCGCCGCCGAGGCGCTGGCCGGCGGCGCCGAGGAGGTCGAGCGGTTCCGGCACGCCGAGTCGCTGCTGGACCGGCGCGACCCGCTGGGCGCCCTCACCCTGCTCCGCCCCCTGCTGGACGAGCACGGCGAGGACCGCGGCATCCGCCTGCTCGCCGCCCGCGCCTACTACGCCTCCGCGCAGCTCGGCCGGGCCGCCGCCGCGCTGGAGCCCCTGGTCGCCGAGGCGCCCGACGACTCGTACGCCCGCCACCTGCTCGGACGCACGTTGCAGAGACAGGGCAAGGCGGAGGCGGCGGCCCCCCACCTGGCCATCGCCGCCGCGATGAGCCCCGAGTACGCGGGATGAGCCGGGGCGCGCGCTCCGGCCCGCCGGGTGAGCCGCCGCGTCCCCGCCCTCACGGTCCTTCCGGACCGGCGAGGGCGGCGTCGAGGGCGGCGAGATGGGCGGAGACGGGGCCGGCGGGGAGCAGGGCGCTGCCGGCCCCGTCCAGCTCCGCCGCCTCGGGGGCGAGCGCGGCGCGGGCGCGCGCCATGACCCGGCGGTCGCCGACGGCCACGGCCGCCCGCGCGGCCAGGCACCACAGGGCCTCCGCGAGCAGGCCGGGGGCCGGGTCGGGGACCGCGCGCAGCGCCGTCGCGGCCTCGGCGGCCCGGCCCCCGGCCAGCAGCACCAGGGGACGGGCCCAGGGCTCGTACGGTCCCCAGTCGGCGTCGGCGCCGGTGCCCCAGCCGGTGCCCCAGCCGGTGCCGCCGCGGGTGTCGCGGAGGGTGTCGCGGAGGGCGCTCCGGACGGCGGGACCGCTCCCCCGGCCGGCTCCCCCGCCGGTCCGGCCGGGCGGCGCGTGCCGCAGCCGCAGGCACAGCAGCGCCAGCGCCGGCAGACCGTGCTCCAGCCCGGGCATGCCGGCGCCGTCCAGGTGTGCGGCGGCCTCCCGGTAGGCCGCCTCCGCCTCGCCGTACGGCGCGCCCTGCGCCGCGTCCAGCCGCAGCGCCCGGTACCAGCGGGTGAACACGCCCAGCAGCGGCAGCTCGTGGCGCTCGGCCAGCCGGTCGGCGGCGGCCGCGTGCGCGTCGGCCCCCGCGAAGTCCGCCAGCGCGCTGCGGGCCTGCAACCGGACGAGGTGCCCGAGCGCCTCGAAGACGACCAGGCCGTGCCGGGCGGACAGGTCGACCAGCTCGGCGCCGACGGCGTCGCGGCGCGGGGCCAGGCCCGTGCGGTGGAAGCTCTGCATGAACACCCCGTTGAGCGCGAAGGCCAGCAGCGCGGGGTCGTCCAGGCGGCGGGCGATCCGCTCGGCCTCCCGGGCCGCCTCGGCGCCGCGCGCCGCGCGGGTGCCGCGCGACTCCACCGCGATCGTGGCCAGCAGCCGGGCCCGGACCGCCTCGGGCGTGCGGGACGGCAGGGCGGCCAGGGCGCGCTCGGCCGCCGCGACGATCCGCGCCGCCTGCGGAGGGTCGTCGAGACGGGTCCAGATCGCCGGGACGTCGTAGGCGCCGATCACGCGGGCGGTCAGCTCCGGATCGCCCAGCTCCTCGGCCGCCGCGACGGCCGCCACGCGGTGCCGCCGGGCGTCCTGGAGCCCGCCGCCCCCGGTCACCGCGAGGGTGCGCAGCAGGTCCACCGCCGACTCCAGCCGGGCCCGGGCACCGTACGGCACGGCGCGGTCGTAGGCGGCGGCGCTCTGCGCCCACACCCGGGCCGCGCTCTCGGCGGGCGCGGGCCCGGGGTCGAGGCCGGGCGCGTGGCGCAGGATGTCGGCCTCCAGGCGGCGCAGCACCGGGCCCGGGTCCACGCCCAACTGCTCGGCCAGGAGGGCGCGCGCCCGGCGCAGCACCGCGAGCGCGTCGCCCTGGCGGCCGGCCCGGTACAGCGCGAGCGCCAGCAGGCGCCAGGCGTCCTCGCGCCAGGGGTGCCCGGCCACGTGCGCGTCCAGGTCCGCCACCGCCTCGGCGGCCCGGCCCAGGGCCAAGCGGGCCCCGGCCAGCCGCTCGACGGCGTGCAGCCGCAGCTCGGCCAGGCGGGAGCGCTCCGCGCGGATCCACTCCTCGGCGGTGAACTCGGCGTAGGCGGGGCCCCGCCACCACCCCAGCGCCTCGGTCAGCCGGGCGAGCTCCCGCCCGGGCGGGAGCGCCGCGGCGTCGGCCACCGCCTGCTCGAAGCGCCAGGCGTCCACCGCGCCCGGTTCGGCGCGCAGCGCGTACCCCGGCCCCTCGGTGACCAGCAGCCGGGCCGGGGCGCGGGGCGGACGCTCCGGCTCCAGGGCGCGGCGCAGCGCCGCCACGAAGGTGCGGACCGCGCCCACCGCGCCCGGCGGCGGGTCCTCCCACAGGTCCTCGGCCAGGCGGGTGACCGGGACGACGCGGCGGCGGGCGACGAGCAGCCGGGCCAGCACCGCACGGTGCCGCGGCCCCTTCAGGACGATCGTGTCCCCGGCGCCGTCCCAGGCCGACACCGGCCCCAGCACCCCGAATGCGACTTCCACTCCCGCTCCGACCGTCCTTCCCCGGCGTTGCGACCGCCTCTGCCCGGGGCGCGCCGCCCCCCGGCAACGGTACGCGCTGATCGGATGCTCATCGGTGCCCGGCAGCCTAGGGGTGATCCGGGCACCGGGCCCGGACGCCCCCGCAGCCACGGAAGAGAGCACACCACCATGACGCCTGCCATCCCCGGCTTCGACCACCGGCGCGTCCCCGTCGCCGACGGCGTGCACCTGCACACGGCCGTCGCGGGCTCGGGCAGCCCGATCGTGCTGCTGCACGGCTTCCCGCAGACCCACCTGATGTGGCGGCACGTCGCCGCCGACCTCGCGGCCGACCACACCGTGATCTGCCCTGACCTGCGCGGCTACGGCGCCAGCGACAAGCCCGCCGACCCCGACGGCACCGCCTACGCCAAGCGCACCATGGCCGCCGACGTCGTCGCGCTCGCCCGCGAGCTGGGGCACGGGCGCTTCGCGCTGGCCGGGCACGACCGCGGCGCCCTGGTGGCCTTCCGCGCCGGGCTCGACCATCCGGACGCGGTCACCCACCTGGCCTGCCTCGACGTGCTGCCGACCCTGGACATGTGGGAGGTGATGCGCGGCACCGCCGCAGCGGTCGGCTTCCACCTGTATCTGATGGCCCAGCCCCCGGGCCTGCCCGAGCGGATGATCACCGCGGTCGCCGACGACTTCTTCGGCCATTTCCTGGACCTGTGGTGCGGTGACGCGGCGGCGATCCCCGCCGGCGTGCGCGCCGCCTACCTGGACGCCTGCCGGGCCGCGGTCCCCTCGATCGTCGCCGACTACCGGGCCTCCGCGGGGGTCGACGCCGTCCACGACCGCGCGGACCGGGAGGCCGGGAACCGGCTGCGCATGCCGGTCACCGTGCTCCAGCGGGACTGGGGCGCCGCGCTCGGCTACGACGCGGCGGCGCTGTGGCGCGCCTGGGCGCCGGACCTGCGGCACTCGACCGTCACCTGCGGCCACTTCATGGCCGAGGAGGCACCCGGCGTGGTCGCCGGGGCGCTGCGGGACCTGCTCGCCCGCTGAACCCGCCGGGCCGGAAGCGGCGGGCCGCTGCGGGACGAGAAGGAGGGACGGTACGGGCCCGTGCCCGGCATCCCCGGACGGATGCCAGGATCGGATCATGGACGCGGGGGAGTTGTACGGCAGGAAGCCCGAACAGGACGCGCTCGCCGGGCTGCTGGCGGGGGCCCGGGCGGGCACCAGCGCGTCGCTGGTGCTGCGCGGTGAGCCGGGCATCGGCAAGACGGCGTTGCTCGACCACGCCGCGGCGGAGGCCGGCGACCTGCGGCTGCTGCGCGGCACGGGGATCGAGTCCGAGGCGGAGCTGCCGTTCTCGGGGCTGCAGCTGCTGCTGCGCCCGGCGCTCGGGTCCCTCGCCGCGCTGCCCGGCCCGCAGCGCGAGGCCCTGGAGGCGGCCTTCGGGCTCGGGCCCGCGGCCGGCTCCGAGCCGATGCTGGTGGGGCTGGCGGTGCTCTCCCTGCTGGCGGAGCACGCGGAGGGCACGGGGCTGCTGTGCCTCGTCGACGACGCGCAGTGGCTCGACCGGGCCTCGCGCGACGCGCTGCTGTTCGCCGCCCGGCGCCTGCACGCCGAGGGCGTGGTCATGGTCTTCGCCGCCCGGGACGGCGAGGGGTCCTTCCCCGCCCCCGGCCTCGCGGAGCTGCGCCTGTCCGGGCTGGCTCCGGAGGCGGCCGCGGCCCTGCTCGACCGGCACCCGCTCGCGCCCGCCGTGCGCTACCGCCTGCTCGCCGAGGCCGGCGGCAACCCGCTGGCCCTGCTGGAGCTGCCGCTCGCCCTGGCCGCCGAGGGCGGCAGCGCGTTCGCGCCGGGGGCGCTGCCCCTCACCGGCCGTCTGCAACTGGCCTTCCACGGCCAGGTCAGCCGGATGCCGGAGGCCTGCCAGAGCCTGCTGCTGGTGGCGGCGGCCGACGGGACCGGTGAGCTGGCCGTGATCCTGCGCGCCGCCGCCGCGCTGGGGGCGGCCGCCGAGGACCTGTCCCCGGCCGAGCGGGCCGGCCTGGTGCTGCGCGGCGACGCCGACGGCACCACGATCCGTTTCCGCCATCCGCTGATCCGCGCCGCCGTCTACCAGCGGGCGCCGCTCGGGCAGCGCCTCGCCGTCCACCGCGCGCTCGGCGTGGATGCGGGTGGAGTCGAAGACCGGGACCGGGCTG